>CBIHQZ010000958.1:0-3353 GCA_966212315.1 uncultured Myxococcales bacterium | reverse complement strand
CACGTATCTCGGCTATCGCGACGTGCAGGGCACGCAGTTCCCGGATCGCGTGCGCATCGTGATGCCGCGCGATCACGCCGACACGCAGATCCGCTTCGACGAGGTCGTTCCGAACTTCACCGTCCCCGCGAATCCCGATGATCCCGGCGCAGCGCCGCCCGATCCGTTCGAACAGCATCGTCCCGACGGCGCGAGTGAAACGCCGATCAACTGTTAGTCGCTCGAGTCGTCACGGACACGGTGCGGGCCAGTCGCCGACGTTCGCAGCAGAACCATCGCAGTCGAACACGTTCGACATCCACGTGTAGCCCACACCGTCCGTGATGTTCGCGAGGCCATAGCCCGCGACCGAGCGATGGTGGTTGCCGATCGCGACGATGTTGCGCACCGGGTTCGATGCGGTGCTCTGACGATTGTCGAAGGTGAAGTGGTAGCCACCGCCGCCGAGGAGATTGTTCTCGATGCGCACGCCGTCGACGACGACCGGCCCGCCCCACGGCGCGATGTTCACGAGGCTCGTGTCGGTGTGTGGATCGAGTCGAAGGTTGTTGTGACGGATGATCACGTTGCTGCCGCTGTAGACCTCGATGCCGTCCCAGTGCGGGGCATTTCCCCAGTCGCGTCCCTCGGCGTCGTTGTGCACGTAGTTGTCGAGGATCTGGACGTCGGTGCCGTTGGTGGTGATCCCGTTCTCGCAGTCATGCAGGTTGTTGCGCTGGATGACGATGTTGCTCGCGCCGTCGTCGACGAGGACCGTCGTGAACTGGCCGCCGATGTCGCAGTTCTCGATGGTGATGTGCGAGACGCCCGTCTGGATCTGGATGCCGTAGTAGTCGGTCGTCGAGGCGATGCGGCAGTTGCGGAACACGTGATAAGCGGCCGGTGCGGAGAGGGTGACGGTGCCCGTGAAACTGTCGCCGTCGTGGACGATCGGATTCGCCGCGGTGCCGACGTCCGCGTACGTGACGCCGTCGTGCGTCGCAGTCGCGGCGCGCATCGGTCCCGTGTTCGTCGGATCGGGCCACGCGCCGAAGCTCGCGTCCGACCCGATGCTCACGTCGGTCGCGGAGACGTCCGTCGCGACGGTGTCGTCAGCGGATGCCGTGTCGCTTCCCGAGGCGTCGAGTGCCTGCGCCGAGTCGACCGACTGGCGCGTGTCGGTGGTTGCTGTCGCATCGCCGGCGTCCGTCGCGTTGTTCGTCGAACAGGCGGCCAACGTGAACGCGAGGACAGTGGCGATCGATCGGAAGCGTTTCATCCGTGGCTCTCCCCCGCGGTGCATGACCGCCGGTCGAGCCATGCTCGGATGTGGAGCATGGGGTGTCCAGCGTCGGACGTCCGGCGGAGCGCGATGACAGCATGCTGTCAATCGGCGCGATACTTCACCCGGCGACGAGTCGCTGCAGAATCCACCCCGCCACGCTCACGAGGACCGCGGTACCGAAGAGCGAACGCGCGTTCTTGATCTCGACGTCGTCCATCAGCTTGTCGGTGATCCAGAGAAAGAACGCGTTCACGAACACGCCGAGGAACAGGTAGACGAGTCCGAGCGTGACGATCGCGACGGGGATCAATGCGATCGTCGAGATCCAGCGCACCACGCCGCCGAGCACCGCGTTCAGCACGCAGAAGATCAGCGCGACGACGACCAGCGCACTCGGCTTGCGGACCTTCACGCCCGGCATCCACTTCGATGCGGCGAAGACGGCGAGCGCGACGGTGACCCCGGTGAGAACGATTTGTCGCATGGCTGCTCCTGATTCTTTACCCCGCGCGATGGTCGCGGGTGACGAACCGTTCCACGGATCGGGCGTCGGCGCGAATCGCGACGGAGGGAACTGATACTCTCTCGCGCCATGATGACTTCGATTCGATCGACGGGCGTGCTGTTCGGGGTGATGAGCGCAATGCTGGCAGCGTGTTCGGGACCGGCGGGCACGGATGCGGGCAGCGACGTGGTCACCAACGACGCCGTCACCGAAGCGGGCGCCGACGTGCAAGGGCTGGACGTGATCGCACCGAACGACGTGATGACGACCGATGACGTTCCGGTCGGACAAGACGTCGTGACGGGCACCGATGCGACTCCGGGTTGCGGCAACGCGCGTCCCGACATCACCGGGATCTTCGGCACCGAAGGACTCGTGATCGCAGCAGACGGAACTATCTACTACTCGCAGAGCGGCGCGATCGGGCGGATGCGACCCGGCATGGCACAGGAAGACGCCTGGATCACGCTGTCGGGCGCTACGACTGTGTGGGGGCTCGCGATCGACGCGATGCACCACGTGCTCTACGCCGGCTCGCCGACCACCCATCGCATCTACACGGTCGATCTCACCGCCGCCACGCCGACGGCAACGATGCTCTCCTTCGCGGCCGGCGGCCCGAACGGACTGACCACGGCGTCCGACGGTTCGCTCTTCTACAGCGACTTCAGCGGCGGCTATGTCTGGCGCGTCGACTCGACCGGCACGCGCACGCGAGTGACCAACACGCAGATCGCGCAGCCGAACGGACTCGCGTTCGGCCCCGACGGCGCGCTCTACGTGGACAGCTACGGCGACGGCACCGTCCTTCGCGTCGTGCTCACCGCCAACGTCGAGAGCGGCTTCACGACATTCGCAAGCGGCCTCGGCTCACCCGACGGTCTCGCGTTCGATTCGATGGGCCGGCTCTACGTCACCGACAACGCGGGCGGTCGTCTCTATCAAGTGGCCGCGGACGGAACCGGAACGCCGATGCGATTGCTGAACGGGATGCGTGCGCCGGCGAACGTCGAATTCGGCACCGGCGCGCTCTCGTGCACGGACATCTACGTGGCGACGGGGAACGCGCTCATGCGCTACGAGATGGGAACGACGACGGGCGCGATGGTGCCGTGGCACTGAGTCTCCGGAGCGTGTCGACGTAGAGTGCCGCCAGCGGGAGGACGGTGAATCCGCCCGCGAGTGCGCGCAATGGCCACGGGTGCGCGGCGAATGCGAGCGCTCGCACGCCGCCGCTCCACGCGATGATCATCGCGATCGCGAGCCACACCCGTGCACGCGCGTCGTCGCGACCGAAGGCAACGGTGAACGGAAAGCTCGCGAGGACGAGGTCGTAGAGAAACAAGTGCGGTGACGCGATCAGCGTCGCGAGACACGCCGCGCTCCACCATGTCCATGCGCGGACCTCGTTGCGATCGCGCTCGGGCGCGCGATGCGCACGCCACGCGAGGACGATGAGGACCGCGGCGGCAAGCACGCCCAGCAGCGTCGCGACGAGCCCCGCCCCCTGCGCGAGCGACGGCGGAGCGAGCGCACGCGCCAGCGCCGGCAGCGATTGCATCTTCCATCCGAGCGTCCCGGTGA
>CBIHQZ010000957.1:0-3359 GCA_966212315.1 uncultured Myxococcales bacterium | reverse complement strand
CGACGTGCCCCAAGCCTGCATCGTCGCCACGTCAGGGCCGCGTTCGAATCCCGAAAGCGCGTGGATCATGTCCGCGCGCGACGGCGGGTCCGCGAAGGCCGCGGCGCCGATGCTGGAGACGACACAGAACGCGACGACCGAAGCGATGCGAGGGCGAAGCACGTTGCGAGATTCCCACCTCGCGGCATCAGGGTCCAGCGATCGCATCAGGGACGCGCAGCAAGCTCGACACGAAGCGATTGCGTGCCCTTCGGGCGGGCGTAGGCTGCGCGCCATGAACTTTCGTCGCTTCGCCATCGCACTCTGGGTCGCACCGGCCCTCTTCATCGCGGGACCGCTCGTCGCAGCGTCGTGTACCGGCGGCACCACCGAGATGGGCCCGTGCCATGACGGCACCATCGTTCTCGGCGAGTGCAATCCCGACATGGGGATGATGAACGACCGCTACACCGACGAGGCCTGCGAAGGTCTCGACACGGCCGAGGCGCGAATGGCGCCGACCGCGAGCGACGCGCAGGCACCGGGAGTCGATGCACCGACCGAAGGGCAAGCGCTGCCGTCGGCGACGCCGTTCACGTTCAGCTGGCATCCGCAGGGTCTCGCGTTCCGCATCGAGCCCGCGCCCGCGACCCGTGCGTTCCGATGGAGCGACGACATCACCCGCTGGCAGACGCTCCTTCCCGCGGCGGAAGCGCATTGCGCACCGTTCGGCGGGGTGGCCTACGCGCTGATCTTCAAAGCGGGCGGACAGACGGTGCTGCGCGCCGAAACCGCCAACACCACGTTCACCCCCGACGCCGACGCATGGACACGCTTGCGCAATGCGCACGGCACCCTCTCGCTCGACATCGAAGCCGCGCGCTTCTCGGGCAACGCGGTCACCGAAGGGCCCGTGATCACCGCCACCGCGCGCACCTTCACGATCGCGCCATGAATCGAGCGCTCATCGCGTTCGCGGCAGTGACTTGCGCGCTCACTGCATGCGGCGACCCTGTATACGACCGTCCCGACGGCACGCTCGCGTGGCCTTCGCATCGCACCGACTACGCGATCCCCGATGGAGGACTCGGGCTCGTGAGCAACAGCTTCAGCGACTCGATCTCGCTGCTCGATCTCGCGAGTGCGAGCACGATCGGGCGTGTGCAGGTCGGCATCGATCCGATCGCCAACGACGGCCCGCATCACCTCGCGGTCGATCCCGTCGCGGGGCGCGTGTACGTCGCGCTCTCGTATCCGCCCGCGAGTGTTCCGGCCGGACCGCACGCCGGGCACGGGAGTTCGACGCAGCCCGGGTGGGTGCAGATGCTCGCGCTCGGGGACTTCCACCAGATCGGGCTCGCACCGATCGAGACCAACCCGGGCGACATCGTGCTGACCCCCGATCGCTCGCGCGTGATCGTCACGCACTTCGATCTGCAGCGCGCGACCGATGCGATTCGCGCCGGGCAACCGCTCACGGCGGCATACGCATCGATGTTCGTTCTCGACGCAACCGATCTGCGTCGCATCGGCTCGCCGCGCATCTGTATCGCGCCACACGGCGCGGCCGTCACCGCCGACAACACGCGCGCGCTCGTGGCGTGCGACGGACAGGACTCGCTCGCGATCGTGCATCTCGACGACCCCGCATTTCGCACCGAACTCATCCCGGTCGGGCCGGGGGCTTCGTCGGTGCCCACGCTGTCGTACGGCCCCTACAGCGTGATGATCACGAGTGACCAGCAGTACGCGCTCGTCGGCGATCTCGAAGGCAAAGACATCCGCGTCTTCAATCTCGCGACCTCGGCGTTCGAGAACGAACTCGCCATCGCGACGCGCGCAGCGGTGTATTTCGGCGCCGAGAGCGCGGACGGAACGATGCTGTTCTTCCCCACGCAATCGCCCGATCAGATCGTGCGCATCCGCCGCAGCGATTGGCGCATCGATCAGGTCGCGACGGTGCCCGGCGATCAGTGCCAGCTCCCGCACGAGATCTCGCGCGGGCCCGACGGTCGGTACTACCTGGTGTGCGAAACGGTGCGGCAGGCGGATGGATCGCCGGGGCTTCGCACGCAGCCGAGTCGTGTCGTGACGTTCGATCCCGTCACACTCGCCATCACGAGCTCCTTTCCCGTCGAGGCGTATCCCGATCGCATCGTGTTCGTGCCGGGCGGTGCGCGATGAGTGCGCGCATCGGGAGCGTCGCGCTGTGTGCGCTCCTCGCGAGCGCGGGGCTCGCATCGTGCGGACCGTCGCATCACACGTACGCGGAATATGGCGCGCAGCTCGCGCGCTCCACCGAAGTAGCCGACAACCGCTACAACGCGTTCACCTGCCTCACGTGCCATGCCGAACACGCGAGTGACGTCGGCACGCGCGCGTTCCCGGGTGCGGTGCTCGAGACCGCCGCGCTGCGCACGTCGTGGTGGGGCGGCACCGTGCTCGATCTCGATGTCGCGGTGAACAATTGCTTCACGCGCTTCATGGGCGGCGCGCGACTCGATCCCAACGGCGACACGGCGCAGGCGTTGAACGCATGGCTGATGGACCTCGCGAGCCACGCACCGACCATGGACCCGACGCCGGTGCCGTTCACCGTGCCGCCCGGCGTGCACGACATCGCGCCCGGTGACGCGACGCGCGGCGAAGCGGTCTATCGCAACGCGTGCCGCACCTGTCACGGCGACGTGCACACCGGCGCGGGGCACATCGGCACCGCGAGCATCGTTCCGGACGACACGAACACCGAGCACGCTGGGTACGGTCCGGCGTGTCTGCGCGTGACCTTCATCGAGAAGATCCGTCACGGATCGTTCCTCGGGTTCGCGGGCGTGATGCCGCCATTCTCGGAAGAAGCACTCACCGACGCGCAGGTCGCCGATCTGCTCGCGTACATCGGCGCGCCGGCGGGCGGCGAATGCTCGCCGTGATTCCGGCGGGGATTTGGGAGCCCGGCGGCTTCTGATGCACTCTACGCGTTGCCATGCGCATCGCGGCCCTATCGCTTCTCGCCCTCGCCACCAGCTGTTCACTCTTCCATCGCGGAGGCACCACCCCGCAGGGCGGTAGCGGCGGCACCGCGGCCGCGCGCGCGTCGCGACTCTACACCGATTCCGATGCGATCACCGGCGTAGCGAGCACGCCCACCGCTGTCTTCGTCGCGACGAGCACTCGCGGCGTGTTGCGCTATCCGATCGACGGCAGCGCGCCTTCGCGAATGACCACCCGCGACGGACTTCCGGACGATCGCATCATCGCGCTCACCGTCGCGCCCGATCGCGTGCTCTGGGCGGTGACTCCGCAAGGCGTCGCGCGACTCGCCACCGATCGCTGGGGCACCGTCGGCTATTCGCAACCCGATGTCGGTCGCGCCACCGCGG
>CBIHQZ010000956.1:0-3362 GCA_966212315.1 uncultured Myxococcales bacterium | reverse complement strand
GTCGCCATCGCTCGCCGCGTCGGTCGGGCGCGCGCCTTCGCTGCAGGCAGAAAGCATCACAGCCACGAGAAGAGCGCCGCTACGTCGCATCACGAGGCCATCGACTCTATCACTGCCGCGCGAAGCACAACGCCGTGACGTCGGTGGGGCGCGCATGAAACAATCGCGGATCTACGAGGCCGCTTGCTGCAACACCGCGTCGCACTTCTCGCCGCATCCTGTTTGATCGCCTCGGCGACCGCCTGCACCGGTCATTCGATGACGAGTGACGCCAACGATCTCGACGCCGCCGACGGTGCGTTCGACGTCGCGCCGCGCCCGCGCGATCGGCTCCCCGACGGTGCGCCCTTCGATCAAGGCCCGCTCGACGGTGCGGTGATGCCGCATGCATCGCGCATCCAACACGTGCTGATTCTCGCGCAGGAGAACCACTCGTTCGACACCTACTTCGGGCGCTATTGCACCGCGCCGACCGGCTCGAACCCGACGTGCCACGACGGCCCCGCGTGTTGTGAAGCCGCCCCCGACCGCGAGCCATCGGGTTCGGCGCCGCGCACGCTCACCGATCAGGGCAACGGCGATTACGACCCGAACCACTCGTTCGACTGCGAGCTGTCCGAGATCCACGGCGGCGCGATGGATCGCTTCGTCACCGGTGCGAGCTGTTCCGACGCGCGCAACTTCGCCATCGCCGACCCCGCACTGATGGCGACCTATCACGGCTACGCCCGCGGCGGCGCCCTCGCCGATCGCTACTTCCAGCCGGTCGTCGGGAGCACGTCCGCGAACGACATGTACTTCGCGGTGTCGCACTTCGTGTTCCGCGACAACGACCTCAAGCCGAACTCAGTGGGTCAGGGCTGCATCTCGCCGATGTCGACCGCGCGTCAGTTCACCGGCGAAACCACGGTCGCCGATCTGCTCCTCGATCGCGGCTTCACCTTCGCCTACTACCACGAGGGGTACGCGCGCATGCGTGCGTCCTCGACGTGCCCGAGCCCGCCGAGCGATTGCCGCACCTCGCTGTGGCCGCTGTCGCCGTGCAACTACGACGCGTCCGACAATCCGTTCCAGTACTACCGGCAGTTCACCGACGACCTCGCGTACATGCGCGACGTCGACGAGTTCATGACCGACCTGAACGCGGGCTATCTCCCGAACCTCGCGTTCGTGAAGTACGCGACCTATCACAACGAACATCCCGGCTGGGGGACGCACATCTCCGACGGCGTCACGCTGGTCGACCGCGTGGTGCGCGCGGTGATGGCTTCGCCGTTCGCCGACAGCACGCTGATCCTCGTGACGATGGACGAAGGCGGCGGCTACTTCGATCACGTCGCGCCGCCGGCGACGAACAGCGCCGACAACGAGCCCTACGGCACGCGCATCCCGATGATCGCGCTGGGGCGATTCGCCCGGAGGAACTTCGTCTCGCACGTCGTGATGGAGCACTCGAGCGTGGTGCGTTTCATCGAGTGGAACTTCCTCGGCACGAGCGGGCAGCTGCACGCGCGCGATGCGAACGTGAACTCGATCGGGACCTTGCTCGACGAGAACGAAGTGGGGCTGGCGGTGCCGTAGCGCGTGGGTGCGGAGCGGAGGAGAGATTTCACAGGAAGGGTGGAAGGCGGGGGGTTTTTTTGCGCGGGGCGCGGGGGGTGGGGCGGGCATGACAGCATGCTGTCATGCAGCAGGCACGGTCGAGATCGCGCACCGGTCGAACAACCTGTTCGAGACGCGGAGTGGCGGTGCTGCCATCGCGTTCCTCTCCCGGTTGTGGTGGCGCGTCGTGACGCGCCTGCGCGCACCGCGTTGCCGTTTCGCCGAAGCCCAAAAGGGGTCCTGAATCACCAACACGACGACACCTGGGAAATGCGCCGCCAGTCGGTCGAAGTCGTGTCGATCGCCCGCGACCACGACAGCATCCATCAGGGCAGCGGTGAGGTCGCACCCACGCCTGGCGCGTTCGGTACACGGTGATCCGTCGCACTCGAATTCTCGCTGTGGTGGCGCGTCGCGACGCGCCGGGGTGCAGCGCGTCTTCCCTCGCCATCGCGCGCCGCTCGGTAACCCGCGACCGAGTCACCCGTCCTGCCGCCGCACCGCCTCGAGCCACACGCTTCCATCCGCATCCTCGTGCAGGCTCTTGATCGCGAACTGCGTCGGCGCGACTTCACCCTCGCGGTGCATGTGACCGACCGGCATCGGGACGGTGTCGCCGACCGCGAAGTGCCCCGGCGGCCCGTGGATTACGGCGGTCCCATCGAGACGCGAGTGCCAGCGGAACGTCGCCTCGCCGATCGCGAACGAGCGATCCCAACGAACGAGGCGTGGGTGCTTGGGGAGCCAGTGCAGTTCGCGGTGCTTTGCGTGGTCGTCGTGGTCGGTCACGAGGGCATGAGTGTACGCGACGGGTTCCAGCTCGTGGCAGGCTGTGCGTACGCGACGAATACGCGCAGCCCACGCCGAGAATGCGAGGCGGAGCATCCTCCGGCTAGCGGCACGGGAGGGGACCGAGTGGGCGCGTTACACAGTCCCGAACGGCTTGTTCCGCGGAAGTCCCGAAGGCACCGGCGCGACCTTGTCCTCCGGCTTCGCCGTCACGACCGGCTGCATCACCACCGTGTCGGTGACCGGAGCGGCCGGTTCCTTCGGCGCACTCGTCGCGTCACCCGGTTTCGCCGTCGCGTTCGCGTCCTTGCTGTCGTTCGCCTTCGGACGCCCCGGGCTCCGTGCGCGCAGTGCCGGGAGGATCGAGTCCGCGTCGCCTTCGCGCCAGCGGAGGTACGTGAACACGCGACGCGCTTCGTCGTATGCCCGATCGACCAACGTCAGCAGTTTCAAGCGCTGGAGCGCCAGCTGCGACACGCGCTGCGGCTGCGCATCGCGAATGCCGTTCAGCCGCGTCAGTTCCTCGCCCACGCCCTGCAGACGCTCGATCTGCGCCAGCGTGACGGGAGCCTTGTGCTCGAAGTTCACCCAGCCGTTCTTGAGCACGCCGGTGAGCATCAAGACGTCGTCGGCGAGTTCGTGATAGCCGCGCCCACCCTTGTACGACGCGATCTGTTCCTGCTTGAGCAGGTTGCACGTCACGAAGGTCTGCGCGATCGAGAGGAGCACCGTCCGCGCTTCGAAACCCTCCGCTGTGAGGGACGCGAAACCGGGCGGCGTGAGAATGGCGGTTTCGTAGTTCACGTGAGCCGCGAGGAGCGCACAGGCGCGGTCCTCGAGTTGATCGATCGCTTTCAGGTCCACGGTCGGGCACTCGCGGGCGATGCGCCCGTGGAGTTCGACGATTGCGGGGACGGCGCCGAGAACGCGCGACGCGGTGAAGCCCGGGTCGACGTTCATGGTGCTCAGTT
>CBIHQZ010000955.1:0-3365 GCA_966212315.1 uncultured Myxococcales bacterium | reverse complement strand
GGCTCACGAAGATGTCCCCGGCGGAGGTGCTGGCATTGACCTCGCTGAATGCGACAACTGGAGCGCCGCTGCGTGTGAGCGCGAGGGAGGGGAATCCCGAAGGCGTCGCGCCACCGCGCACGTCGGGGCCCGCGCCGAACTCGGACCAAGCGGTCCCCGTCCATGCCGCAACGTACACACCGCGCGCACTCGCGACGGACTCGTGCCACGCCACGATCGGATCGCCCGCGGGGGTCACACGCAGCGACGGCGCAGCAGCCGGCGTGGAGAAGGCGACGTGGCTCAACGCCGGGTCGAGATTCTCGTCGGACCCTCCTGCGGCCGTGCGCGTGGTGAAGACGGCCGGGGCATTGCCATCATCGGCCGTCCACGTGAGCACCGATTCGCCCGACGATGTTCGCGCGAACACCGGCGTCTGCGTATCGGAGGTCGCGAGACGCACGCGCACCGGCCCGTCGGGTTGCCATGCACTTCCGTCCCAGCGTTCCACGACGACAGCCATTGCATTGAGATCGTCGCGTTCGAGAAGTGCCACACGCGGCGTGTCGTCCGCGTCGAGCGCGAGCGTGGGTGTCGACGCGGTGCTGCGCGTAGGGAAGCGCCGGACTTCGCCGCCCAGCGAAACCCACTCGGGATACACCCATGACCACGGGCCGGCTGTGTCGGGGACGAACGCGTTTCCCGCGAGGTCCGTGAGTCCGCTGGTCAGCGTCGCGGTGACGGTCTCGGGCGTGGTGGGCGCGGCGTCGAGCGCGGCGGTGAGCGTGATGCCGTCGGTCGAGAGATGCAGCGCGGCAGGCAGCGCGCCGGCGCTTGCACCGGCGAACGACACGGTCGTCGCGGTGATCGTGGCAGGCGCGATCGGCTCGGAGAAGGTTGCGACGATCGAGTCGCGCACCGAAGTGTTTCCATCGGATGGCGCGGGCATCCGGTGCACGAGAACGGGCGCCGTGCGGTCGATCACGACGGTTCGCGGCGCGCTCTGGAAAGTGACACCCGCGACGACGGCCTCGGCCACGAGTCGATGCGAACCCTCCGCGGTCAGGCTCGTGTCCCAGCTGTACTGATACGGCGGCGGGAGGTTCGCGAGGATCTGTCCGTCGATGCGGAGCGCAAGCTCTTGCACAGCGCATCCCTGAGCCGTGGCCTGCACCCTGAGCGACCCGCGCGCGTATGTCGTGTCCTGCGCGGGCGACGTGATGGTGACGATGCAAGCGCCTGCGGCGTCGGGCGAGGTGGTCGCATCCGATGCATCGAGTGAAGGACTCGTGTCGAGCGTGCTGCCGTCGCGGCCGGCGAGCGCGCCGACCCCCTCGTCCCTCGCGGGCGCGGGCATCGAACAAGCGGTCAGCAGCAGCGCGAGAGGTCCCGTGAAACGCAGGGTGTGTCGCATGACCCGAGAGTGCGGCGATCACTTTCGTACGCGTGTTCGCGGTCGATCGCTTCAGATGTGTGCTGGCCGACACTCGGCGCGCGCGACTTGTGCGCTCGGGTTTCTCGACTACCAGGCCGTGAAGCGGAATCGCGCGTCGGGTTTCGCTTCGATCGTCGCGAGCAACGCGCGCCAGTCGGGGTGATCCGCAGGGGCGACGAAGTAGATCTCGATCGATTGCTCGCGCGATTCGAAACGGCGGTCGCGAGCGAACACTCGCGTCCCCTTCGCTTCGTGACACGCATGGCCTCGCACTTCGAACGTGCCGTCCGCGCGCGGCGCGAGTGGCCCGAGCACTGCCTGCGTCCACGCACGCGTCTCGTCCTCGCCGATGTCGCGCCAGGGGTCGTGCCCCGTCGGACTCGCGAGCAGGCCGTCGTTCCACGCGCGTCCGATGTTCGGGAAACCGGTGCGCACCCGCGCCTCGGCGATTCGCGCGCGCTTCGACGTCCGGAGGAACACGAGGTCCGCGTGTGCCGTCGATCGACCGTCCGCACGCGGTTCGGCTCGCTCTGCACGAAGGAACACATCGATGCGGCGAAGGGCGGCGAGCATCAGCGGTGCACCGACGAGCGCGATCTGTGCGACCTCGGCGCGATCCGCGCTGCGAAGGAGCTGCCCGACGACGTCCTTCGCGAGGCCGCGCAGGAAGCGACGTTCACCGAGCACCAACGATGCGCACCGCGGAACGAATCCGATCTCGGTGTCGTCTTCCGTGACGACGCGAAGAAGCGATCCCATGCGGACGAGAGCATGCTGCGAATCGCACGGCGGGAATAGCCACGACACATCCTGCGTCGTCACCCGATGCGAGTCCGCGTTTCGTTCCTCCGCACCGCGTTTGCGCTCGTCGCCGCAACCGGCCTCGCCGTCGTCGTGGCGAACCGCGTCGTCACCCATGGCGCAAGCGCGCGGATCCATCGCGCCATCGCCGACGTACCGCAGCGAACCGTCGCGATCGTTCCCGGCGCGCGTGTGTACGCCGACGGAACACCGTCACCGATCCTGGTCGATCGTCTCGAAGCCGCGCGTGTTCTCTACGCGACCGGACGCGTACGAAGGATCCTCGTGTCGGGCGATCACGCGCGTCCCGAATACAACGAGGTCGGCGCGATGCATCGCTGGCTCGTCGCGCATGGCGTTCCCGACGAGGCCGTGTTTCTCGACCATGCCGGCTTTCGCACGCTGGACACCATGGTGCGCGCGGCGAAGGTGTTCGGCGTGCGCGATGCAGTCGTGTGCACGCAGCGCTTTCATCTCGCGCGATCGCTCATGCTCGCCGAGGGCGCAGGCATCGACGCCGTCGGATTCGTCGCGGATCGGCGCACGTATCCGAGCCGGCGTGCCGATGCGACGAGGGAGTTGTTCGCGCGCGCAGTCGCGATGCTCGATCGATACGTGTTCGCAACGCAGCCGCGGTTTCTGGGGACGATGATCCCGATCGACGGCGACGCGCTGGCGACTCGCGACGAGTGACGGCTGTCGTCGAGAGACCTCACCCCCGCTGCCGCGCGCCCCTCTCCCTCGATGCCACCCCCTGGCGCGCGAGCGCAGGCATCGTCGAGAGAGGGGCTGGAGCGAAGGCGACGTGGGTGGGGTGCTGGCAAAGAGGCGAGCAGTGAAAGCGCGTTATCCGTCGGCGATCGAGAGCATCCTGCGTCGCGTCTGGCCTATCCGTCGGCGATCGAGAGCATCCTGCGTCGCGTCTGGCCGGCGCATCCACTCCAGCGTCCCGTCCGGACCACGGCCTATCCCTGACGCCGGCCCCCTCGACGCTCCGGCCTGTCGCACCACGACGAATGCAGGTCGACATTCACGCGTCGTCATTCGAGCCCCTCTCTCGACGACGCCTGCGTACGTCCGCCCCGTGCTGGCGTCGAGGGAGAGGGGCGCGCGGCAGCGCTCACCATTGGTCACGAATGTGCGCGCGGCG
>CBIHQZ010000954.1:0-3365 GCA_966212315.1 uncultured Myxococcales bacterium | reverse complement strand
AAGCGGTGGGATCGCATGGCGCATCCGGGCCGGCATCGACACCCGCATCACCGTCGTTCGTTACGCCGTCGCATGCTGCGACGAAGAGCGAGAATCCCAGGGCCGCTACGATTCGAACCAACGAGCCGACGCGCGAAGTGAACATCGCTGGCGATCGTATCGCGTCGCGCTCGATCAGTTCACGCGCACCGTGCGAGATGCGTCGGCGAGAAGCTCGGGTGCGACTCGCGACCAGGGAGCGGCGTCGTCGGCTTCGAGTCCGGAGGAACCGGACAAAGTGATCGTCGCGGCGCCGAAATCACGAGGAAGTGCGAAGCCGGCCTCGTCGGGCGCATCGACTCGCCAGGTCGGACTCTCGCCGCGCGTGAAGAGCACATCGACGCGCTCGACGCCGAGTCGGCGCGCGACGCGCAACGCCGACCGCACGATCGCGAACGGCACGTGACGATCGACCATCACACTGAGCGCCGCGTTTCCGCCGGTGTCAGCGCGCGCGAGACGGTGTGCGAGATCGATCGCAAGCGCCGCGCGTCCTTCATCGGATGCGAGCCCCGCGGTGAGCGCGATGCGTTCGCCGTCGATGGCCACGACGTCGCGGGTAATCTGGAGCGATGACGCGAGAGACGGCGGCGGCAGTTCGCCGGCCGCGGGCGGATCGAGTCGGGCGAAGAGCGCGAACCGCGGCGCCATCGCGGCCCACAGAGTTTCGCGGCGCTCGCGAATGCGCGCATGCAACGAAACGTCCGCAACGAAGAACAGCAGCGCGCCGAGTCCGTACGCGATCAGCGACGCACGACTGGCGAGCGGTGTCGCACTACGCGGTGCACGACGCATCCGCCCGAACGCGGTGACACACACCGCGACGAATGACGCAAGCGACGCGGCGAGTGCGAGCGATCGTTCTGCCGACGCAGCCGCGATCTCGGCGACGCGTGCCGAGCGCGTCGGCGCAGCCGCCCACAACACCGCCTCGCGTGCTTCGACTCGCGCGAACGCGCACGCAACCGCGGCAACCAGTGCGGCGATTCGAACCGTTTCGGCGCGGATCACGTCGTTGCGAGTCGGCCCGACCGCGCCGCGTGTCATGGCCGCAACCGCCGCAGCGAAGGCCACGAACGCCGCGCTCGCGCCGCCGAACGCGAGCGCCGCCGATCCGAAGAGCATGCACGCGAGCGCCATCGCCACGCCATCGCGAGACGGTTTCCATCGCGTGCGGGTCGGGATCGCGAGCGCAACGCCACACGCCAGCCCGAAGCCGATGAAGCGATTTGCGTTCGCCTCGCTCATGCCGTCGTTGAACACCTCGAAGTGACGTGCGGTCGGAAAGCGCCCGAGTGCACGCAGCACCGTCAGCCAGCCGGCGTACGTCCCGAACGAGCCCAGCATCGCGGTCGCTGCTGCGAGAATCATCGCCGCGCGCGTTCGCCGAAGCGCCAACGCGACGAGTGCACCGAGCCACGCGGCGAGCACAGGAAAGACACCCCACCCCGCGATGCGCGCCCAGAGTCGCGGGTCGTGGGAGCCGACGTACCCGATCGCTACCAATCCGACCGGCGCGAAGCATGCGATCGCCAGCGACGCCATTGCCGGTGCCTCATCCGATGCCGCAGCGCGCGCCTCGAATGCCTCCTCGCCACGCGCGATCGCCTCGCGCATCGACGCAAATCGCGCACGTGGATCCTTGGCGAGCAGTCGCGCGATCCACGCTTCCACCCCCGGCGTCGCGCGCATCCCCACGCTCGCCAACGACGGCGGATCCGCAGCGAGATGCGCTTGCATCATCGCGACGTAGCGCGCCTCGGCGAACGGCAATCGCCCGCTCAACATCTCGAACGCGAGCACGCCGAGTGCGTACTGATCGGTCGCGGCGTCGACCGACTGATTCCACCACTGTTCGGGCGACATGTACGCGGGCGTGCCGAGCGGCGTGCCGGTTGCCGTGAGTTTCTGATCGGTGTGATCGCGTGGCGTGCGCGCGATGCCGAAGTCGATCAGGTGCGCGTGGCCGTCGCGATCGATGATCACGTTCTCGGGCTTGAGATCGCGATGGATCACACCCGCGTCGTGGGCCGTCGTCAGCGCTTCGGCGATTCGCGCGATGATCCGCCATGCCGCGACCGGCTCGATTCGACCGCAGGTGGCGAGGTGCGCACGCAACGTCTCGCCCTCGACCCAGCGCGTCGCGAGGTACGGGCGGCCGTCGTCGAGACGACCCGCGAGCACGAGTGGCGCGAGCGCTGCGCCATGTACCGCGCGCAATGCCCTCGCTTCGCGCTCGAAACGCGCAACGGCACCAGGTGCATCGAGCGATTCGCGATGCAGCACTTTGAGCGCGACTCGTTCGTCGTTCGCGTCGCGTGCGAGATACACCACGCCGCTCGCACCACGCCCGATCTCGCGCTCGATCGCGCACCCCGCGATGCGCGTCGGCGGCGTTTCGGCTCCCTTCTGCTGCATCGTCATCCGCCGCGCGCGCGTCCCAGGCCGTGCGACCGGAGCAACTCATGCAGATGCGACCGAGCCAGACCGAGCCGTCGGGCCGCTTCGCTGACGTTGCCGTCGCATGCATCGAGTGCGTCGCGCAGAAATTGTTTCTGGAAGTGCCGCAGTCCATCTTGCCAGGTGACGGGCGCCGCTTCGTTCGCGGGGCGATCGGGGAATAAATGCGAGACGTCGATCGCGTCGGCCCCTTCTTCGATCGCGAAGGCGAGCCCGCGCTGAATCGACGATGCGAGCTGCCGCACGTTTCCCGGCCATTCACTGGCGGTGAGCGCGGCGCGCGCGGCATACGTGAGGGGCACCGCGCGAGCCACCGCACGTGACGCTTCGGTCGCGATGCGATCGGCGAGCATGCCGATGTCCTCGGTGCGTTCACGCAGCGCGGGCACGTGGATCGCGAGGACGTTGAGCCGGTAGTACAGGTCGTCGCGGAAGCGGCGTTCCTTCACCGCGCGCGCGAGATCCACGTTCGTCGCGGCGATGACGCGCACGTCGGCATCGACTGGTGCGTCGCCGCCGAGTCGGTAGAAGCGCCGCGATTGGAGGAACTGCAAGAGCTTCGGTTGCAGCGCGAGCGGGATCTCGCCGACCTCGTCGAGAAACAAAGTCCCGCCACGGGCCGCATCGATCTTGCCGGTCATCCGTCGCGTGGCTGTCGAATGCGCGCCTTTTTCCGCGCCGAACAGCTCCGACTCGAAGAGCGTCTCGGGGAGCGCCGCGCAATTCACTTCGACGAAGGGCCCGCTCGCGCGACCGGAACTGTCGTGCAGCGCGCGCGCGAACTCGGTCTTGCCGGTGCCGCTCTCGCCATCGATGAGCACGGTCGCGTCGACGCGGCTCGCCACCGCGAGTTGCTTCAACGCATC
>CBIHQZ010000953.1:0-3369 GCA_966212315.1 uncultured Myxococcales bacterium | reverse complement strand
GAAGCAATCTCGTACTTCGAAGTCGCCCCCGAAACGCTGTGGGTCGAAAGCGAAGACGGACAACTCCGATCGAACGGCTTTCACCGCCGCTTTCGCTCGCTCCGTGAAGCCGGCCGGCGCTTCGTTGCGCACGGCGTGGGCTTCTCGCTCGGCACCTCGATGCGCGGCGATGGAGAACGCACCCGACGATGGCTCGATCGCATCCGCATCGACCACGCCGCATTCGACTTCGCCTGGTACACCGACCATCTCGGTGCGAGCCGCGTGGCGGGCGAGAACGTCACGCTCCCGCTGCCACTCGAGATGAACGTCACCGCCGTGCGACGCGTTCAAGCACGCCTGCGAGCGTTGCAATCCATCGTGCCCGACGTCGGCGTCGAGAACACCGCGTCGCACTTCGTCCTCGGCGATCCGCTCGACGAGCCCGCTTTCCTCGAACGCATCACGCGCGCGCCGCGATCGCATCTGTTGCTCGACCTGCACAACGTCGATGCGATGGCGCACAACCTCGGCTTCGACCCCTATCGCTACCTCGAACGACTGCCGCTCGATCGAGTGATCGAAATCCACGTCGCCGGCGGTTCGTGGAGCGATCCGCGCTGGCTGCCGAGCGGCACTTCGCTGCGGCTCGACGGACACGATGCGACTGTTCCAGAGCGCGTGTTCGACATGCTGGCGTTCGTGCTTCCGCGTTGCACTCGCCTTCGCGGCGTGACGCTCGAGCGCATGGAAGGGAGCGTCGAGCCCGACGATGTGCGATCGATGCACGACGAGATCGATCGGATTGCCGCGCTCGTCGCGTCGCGGTGCACATCGTGAAGTCGCGCGATCCGCTCGCATCCATCCTTGCCGCTGCGATGCGCGCCGACGATCCGGTCGCGGTCGTGACGAAGGCATCGCGCGATCGGTCACTCCCGTCGTCGCTGCGCCGCGCACTCGCGATGATCGACGCCAATGGACTCCGCATGAGCGCGCTTCTCGTCGCGCGTCTCCGGTTCGAGCGTCTGTTGAACGGATCGACCGCAGCCGGTGAGGCCTACGACGCCGACGCCGAATCGTTCGCACGCGAGTTCCGCGCGTATCACCGCGAGGTCCCTGCGCGTGCCTCCTTCCCGCGCGACGAAGCGCGCGATTGGAACGCGTGGCGGCGAAATCGCGGCGCGCATCACTGAACGCTTGCTCAGCCTGCGCGAGTCGTTCTAGCTTCCGCGCGAAGCACGCCAGCGCGTGCCCCACACGATGAAGAATGGAGCGAGCAATGAGCAAGAACGCGGTGGTGTCGGACTTCATGCGTGAAGCAGTGCGAGAGAAGGCAACGCGTGAACTGGCCGCGCTGCAGCAGCGAGCCGATGTCCTCGGCGGCGTCGAACGCGCGCGTGATGCGCTGCAGGGCGTGAGCACCGATCTGAGCAGCGCGACCGCGGCGATCGGATCGCTCAGTGGCGATGTCGGCGTGACCGCCAAGCTCAAGAAGCTCCGCAAACTCGTGGACGACGCGAACGCTCTCGCGACGGAAATCGGCGATGCACTCGGCGTCGACAAGCACCGCGACACCGCGGCAGCCTCGCGCGAAGCGATCCTCGAGGCACTCAAGAGTGCAGGGCTCGACCCGAACGAAGTGCTCACCAGCCCCGGCGGCGACGCTCAGTAACGCGCGGCACGCGATCTCAGCGACGGCGCGCCTTCAATACGAAGAAGCGCTTTCCCCGCAGCGGCTCTCGCATCTCCACGTCGAATACTTCCAGCATGATCTCGCGACGCGAACCGCTCGCGAGCTTGATCCGCGCGCGTCCCCCCTCGCCTTCCGCTTCGAACTCCACGATCCCGAACGAGGGATGCTCGAGCAGATCGCCCGGCTCGGGCTCGATCGTGCCCTCTTCGTCGGCGTGCGGATCGGGCATCGAAGCCAGGGCGCTGGCCGCTTCCGCGAGGCTCTCCGGCGCTGCGATCTCCGCGACCACGGGTTGCTGCGGCACGACCACCGCTGCAACGGGCGCGCGTCGCACAGACGCCGTCGGCACGCGGAGTTCGTCGTTGTTCGCATCGAGGTCGTCCCACGATTCGATCGCGACCTCGAGGTGCCCCACGCGTCCGCCGTCGAGCCGCCCGGCCACGAGATCGCCATCGCGCGCCACGAGGACGGTGATCTGCATGTGCACCGTACGCTCGACCATCGCGACGCGCCCTTCGAAGCGAATCACTTCGCTCGCGCCCGAAAGCACCTCGGGCGCTACGTACGCCTTGGTGCCGCTCTCGAACAACGCGATCGACGCTTCTTCGAGCGTCCCCCACGCTTCGATTCGCCCGTTGTGCACCGAGTGCGTTCGCACGTGCTCGCGTAGTGCTTCGAGCACGAGTTCACCGCGCTCCAACGATCCAACGATGATCCGCTGCGTTCGCGACGTCGCCCACTTCGCCATGGTCGGGCTCTGGTAGCCGCAGTCCGCGGCCAATGCAACGAGCGCGGTCAGTCGTTGCGCGGCGGCGGCACTTCCACCGGCGTTCCGGCCGCGACGTGCAACTGCGTCGTGCGCCTCACCGCGCGAGTCGGCAATTCGACGGTCGCCGTCACCGCGTAGTCCCCTTCGGGGATGTCCAACGTACGCCGCCACACGCCCGGCGGCCCTTCGGCGAATCGTTCGGTCACCGCGCGAATCGCATCGCCATTGCGTTCGAACGACAACGTCACGGCGCGCGCACGATCGGCCGGATCGTCACGAAATGAAGCGAGCCGCACGCTCACCTCGACCTCACGCGGCGTCGAGGGGCCGAGTTGTTTCGCGATCAGCCACACGCCACCGCCGAGGATCAATCCGGCGGCGAGCCGCTTCCATCGAGGTGTCGGCTGCGTCGTTCGCAACGGCGCGGGCGCGGGTTCATTCGGTGACGACGAGTCGCTCATGCGATGCGCGCGCACTGTAGTGCTCGAATCACGCGGTTGTCAGCGCCTTCGTCGCGCACGAGCCGGCTTCGCACACATGCACTCCAAAGCCCGTCGGCTGGCGATTCGCGGCTCATCGCACCATGTTGTCGAATTGAAGCCCGCGCGCGCCGACTGATAGACTTCGCTCCCCGCGGATTTCGCTCAGCGTGTCTCCGAAAGGATCCAATGCCTGAACTCCAGGAGTTAGTGCATCGAGTCACGGCCTACCATCCGGGCGCGGACGTTCCGCTGCTCGAGCGCGCATTCGACTACGCGGAGAAAGCCCACGTCGGTCAGAAGCGAAAGTCGGGCGATCCGTACTTCGTGCATCCCGTCTCGGTTGCCGGCGTCATCGCGGATCTCAAACTCGACACCGCGAGCCTTTGCGCCGCGCTCCTTCACGACGTCGTCGAAGACACCAAAGCCACCGTCGACGACATTCGCCG
>CBIHQZ010000952.1:0-3370 GCA_966212315.1 uncultured Myxococcales bacterium | reverse complement strand
GAGATGCGTGCCGGCGGGAACGCCGGTGCACGCGGGGCCGGGGAACGTGTCGGCCGGGACGCCGCCGTTCGCATCGCGCCCGGTGCAGATCCCGTGGGGAACGCCGATCGGTCCGCTGTCGCCGATCGACGGAACGTCCGTGGATGTTCCGTCAGCGCGGGGGACGTCGCCGTTCGCGTCGGCCATTGAAACGTCGGCGCGCGAGGCGTCGTCGAGTGGCGCGTCCGTCGCGGCGTCGTGGGGCTGCGGGCCGCCGCAGGCGACGAGGGCAAGGACGAGTGGAAGCGCGGCGCGCGAAATCGTCATCACCCGCGCGAGTGTAACGGAGTTACATGCCGGACAGCTTGCGACGTCGATGCGCTTCGACCGCCTCGAAATCGATCGTCCGCACGCCCGATGTCTCGCACTCGGAGCCATCGTGCGCGACTTCGCGGACGTACACGCCGTACAGCGTGCGATTGCCGACGATCACGAGCGGGCGCGCGCGGATCTGGAGATCGGTGATCCCCCCGATCTCGAGACTGTCGAACAGCCCAGGCAGTTCGATCCAGCCGTCTGCGTCTCCCCCGTTGGACATCGGTCTCACGTTTCGATGCAACGCGCAGGCCCCTCCTTGGATTCCCGAAACGTGAGTGATGGCGCGTTTCGAATGGCTGGGCTGCCCGCGGACCTAGGGCA
This sequence comes from uncultured Myxococcales bacterium, assembly GCA_966212315.1. Taxonomy (GTDB): domain Bacteria; phylum Myxococcota_A; class Polyangia; order Polyangiales; genus CBIHQZ01. Next base: position 2,692 of record CBIHQZ010000952.1, on the reverse strand, counting down.
CGGAAGTCACGGTCTGCGCACGTTTGCCGCGGGGAACGACCATGTTGGCCGGTGCGAAGTGGGCAGCGGTCCGGTTCGGAGTGAGCACTGAACGTGTGCGCAAGGCACCTCGACTGCCCTTCTGTTGCGGTCACGATCCGCTCGATCGCGTCGTGCCGGTTCGAACTCAACATCCTCGACGTAGCGGTCTCGAGTTTCGATCGGAGGTCGGCTCGACGTTCGTCCAGTTAGATCACGAGGAAGAGCCACGTCTTCGCCGCCTCCATCGAGCGAGCTTCCTCGAAGTATGCGGCGCGACGTAGCTGCGTCGCGTGAGTAGGAGCAGCGCGCGAGGGCTGCGTCGTGGGATGCGTGCGTTCGCGAGGTGCCAGCGAGGGCTGTTGGGACAGCGGCGGACGCCGACGGGCGCCGAATCACGCGTTGCGCGAACCTCGCCGCGGGCACCTCGCGAGAAAACCCGTTTACGGCTCCTAAGCGCTATCCGCCGAAGGCCATCTGCGAGGGACTGATGTGATGATCGCGACGCTCCGCACTGTTGTGTTGCTCGTTGCAGCGAGACACATCGAATGCGCGAAAACAACACGTGCGCGGGCGCGGTTCGATGACGTCGCGTGATAGCGTGCGGAGCGAGTTTTCAGTGCCCATCGGTGATGCCAGCGTGGTTCGCGTCGTCGTGCTCGAACCGGTCGTGCGTGAGCAGGCGTCGGTCCTCGGCAATCTCTTCGAACTGTACGCGCACGATTTCAGCGAGACCGTGCCGCTCCATCTCGGGCCCGACGGTCGGTTCGGACTCGCCCCGGGCGAGCGTTGGTGGAGCGATGGCGATCGTACTTCATCCGATGCGACACGCGGCTGGCCGGGTTCGCGTTGATTCGGCGCGGCTCGCGCATCACGGGCGCGACCGACGTGATGGACGTCGCGGAGTTCTTCGTCGTGCGAGGCGAGCGACGGAGTGGCGTCGGGACGCGCGCGGCGCACGCGGTGTTCGGCGCGTTCTCCGAGCACCGATGGGAGGTCCGCGCGCGGGCTGCGAACATCCCGGCACTGCGATTCTGGGAGCACGCGATCGCGTCGTGGGTGGAGCGGGTCGTCGAGAGTTCGCCGTTCACGGTCGACGGTGTCGACTGGAAGGTGCTGCGATTCGGGGGCGCGATGCCTGACGGCGCGAGACGGGCGCGAGGGCTGCGTGGCTGTCGCCGGCGCATGAACGTCGAAATGTCAGAAAGCTAATACCGTCCCCGTCGCTCGATGCGCGGAAGCGCATATCCACGGCGAATTCGTGGGATTTGAAATGTCAGAAAGCTAATACCGTCCCCGAATGCGGGCCTACATCGCTCAATAGCGGCCGATCATGCGGACCGACATCGCGTTTCCCAAGACGAACAAGCTGTCATCGACGACCGATACCTCGTAGTCGACGCTCGCGCCGAACCGCTGCGCGAACCAGTACGTCGACCCGAGCGAGCCGGAACCTCGATCGTGCACACCGCCATCGACTCCGAATCGTCCATGGGCGAGAGCGGCGCCGGCGCGTAGCTCCAACATCCGAATCGGAAACACGGCGATCGCAAGCCCGCCCCGGGCGCCATCCTCGATCAGTCTCGCGTCTGCTTGCAACCGCACGCGTTGCGCAATCACCGAGGTCACCGACAACGTCACGCCGTAGAGGTAGTCGAATCCCCACGACTCGGGCGTGAACCCCATGCGATCGCCATCGAACCTCGATCGTCCTCGGAAGGTGATCGCGTATCCCGCGTCGATCCGCGTGTCGCCGAAGCGCACACCGATCCCTGCCGCGAGCGGAATGTCGTGGGACGAGAGCGGCAGCTGGAACACTGCAGAGACTTGCTCTTCAGCCCACGCGTACTGGTACGCAACGCCGGCAGCCCCCCAAAGCGCCACGTGCCGCCCGACGTACTGATCGACACCGATCGAGGCATCGATGCGGGTCGAGTCGATGTGAAGCACGCCCACCTCGACGGCAGGGCCTACCGACACATGCGATCCACCGGTCGAAAGCCCGAACGAGTAGGTCGAGACGCGTTGCAAGAATGGCTGCAGACCGGGTGACGCTTCGTCGTCGACGACGGGCCGCGAGTACACTGCGCCGCCGACGGTCACTGCACCTTGCGCGCTGTCTCGAAGCAGCATCGCCGGCTGGAAGAACACGTGTTCGAACGCGAGATCGACTCCGGCGGAGAGTTGAATCGTCGGGTTGCGCACGTCGGTGCGGCGAGACGTTACGGCCGTTGCCGAAACAGCAGATGCCGGTGTCGCGGCACGCTCCTGTGATGGCGTCGCGGGTGGTGCGGGATCCGCGATCGCCGGCGTCGAACCAGACGATTCGGGGGCCGCGATCGCAACCGATCCGCTCGGGGCTTGGGACGAGTACGCATCAGGGGGAACGATCGTCTCGGGTGCCGTACTTTGCGCCAAGGCGCTGGAACCGATGAGCGTGTGGATCGTCGCGACGACGAGCGCGCGTCCGTTCAGTCGAAGCATCGCCCCACGTTCGCATGGGGGGCTTCGAACGGGTGCGACGAAAGATGCTGTCCCCAGGCGGCTGCGAGACTGCGCTCGAGTGAACGACGTGACCGCTCGATCTCCGCCCGAGAGAGTTCGGAGACGACGTCGATCACGTAGTGGCGAATCGTTCGGGCGAGAGCGGGGCTGTCGATGATTGCGCGCGATC
>CBIHQZ010000951.1:0-3375 GCA_966212315.1 uncultured Myxococcales bacterium | reverse complement strand
GCTGGTCGAGAAGGAGATCAAAGGCCCGGTCGTGATCATCGGCCACTCGATGGGCGGGCAGATCGCGCAGGGGCTGGCGGCGAAGCTCGGTGAGCGTGCCGTGGGGCTGGTTCTGTTGAACTCCGTGCCCGCTTCGGGCCTGCCGCTGCCGGACGACGCACGTGGTCTGTTCCACAACTCGGGCGGCTCGCGCGAAATGCAGAAGACCATTCTCGGACTCGCGTGCAAGCAACTCGACGATGCCGCGCGTGAACGCTTGCTCGACGACGCAGGCACCATCCCGACCGCGTGCATCCAGGGCGCGCTCGCCGCATGGACCGCGGGTGGATTCGATGCGCAACTGCCGGCCATCAAGGCGCGCACGCTCGTCGTCGCGACCGACGATCCGTTCCTGCCGCCAGCGTTCTTGAAGTCGAGCGTCGTCGACAAGATCAAGGGCGCGCGCCTTGCGGTACTACCGGGACCGGGCCACTACCCCCAGGTTGAACGCGCGCGAGAGACCGCATTGCTCGTCGATGCATTCCTCGCGGGACTCGGCTGATCGGCGAAAGCGAACGGAGCGTCCGGCGTGTGGAAGATGACCTTCACTCAAGACACCGAACACGACGTGGTGACGGCGACGTTCACCGACGTGGTGTTGAACACGCCGGCAGACGTGTCGCGGTGGCGACGGGAGGTCGAGCATCTGCTCGGCCGCTACGGCAAGAAGGTCGACCTGCTCGTCAATCTCGATGGGCTGGTGGTGAAGCCGGGCGCTTCGCGATCGTTCGGTCGCGAGCGCAGCGATGTCCTCGCGAAGTACACGACGCGCTCGTTTCGCTACGGCGGCGATGCGCAGTCGCGTACTTCGATCTTTACGAGCTCGGTGATCGATGGCGCGGCAGCCAATGTCTACGACTCGCGTGACGCTGCGCTGGCGGCGCTGATCGAAGCGCGCGCGACGCGGCGGTAGCCTCTCGGCTCTGGATCGACTGTCCGTCAGACCGGACATTTATCGCGCTGCGACGCAAATTCGACCGATTGATTGGGCATATTTGGAGGAGACGCCTGGCCATACGCGTTTCATCGGTCGGCCGAACGCGCGCTCACTCCACGAAGTGCTTCAGCCGCAGCAGCGCGTCGTCCCATTGCGCGGAGATCTCGTCGAGGCACTTGCGCGCCTTCTCGAGCCGCTTCGTTTCCAGCTCGAAGATGCGCTCGCGCCCCTCGCGGGAGTCGCGCACCAGGCCAGCCTCGGCGAGGGCTTCGAGATGCTTCGTGATCGCTTGCCGCGTGACGGGCGCGACTTCGCTCAGCTGCGCGATCGATTGCGGCCCGTGCGAGGACAGCTGCGCGACGAGACGCAATCGTGTCGCGTCGCCGAGTGCGGCGAAGAGCGGCGCGGCATCGGCCCATCCATTCGACGCGGCGTTACGTCGGCGTGACATGTTCGGCCAGGTTCTTCGTCTGCTGCGACCACCCGTCGTCGTTCATGCGAAACGCTTCCGCGCGGCGGGCGAGGGGAATCTGATCGAATCCCGATTCGACGATGGTCACGCGCGTGCCGTCGCGGGTGGGCTCGAGGGTGAATTCGACGAGGGTGCTCGGTTCGCTCGAGTAATCCACGTTCGGGTCGATGGCGTAGGGATGCCAGCGGTACGAAAAATACCGTTCGGGCTCGATGCGATCGATCTGCATCTCCATGCGCAGGTGCTCGTAGCCGGGATGGGTGATGTTCCCGTGCACCGTGGTTCCGGCGGCAAACGGCGCGTCGATGCGCACGCGAAACCACTGGCCGAACTGCTCGGAATCCACGAGCGCGCGCCACACGCGCGATTGCTCCGCGCGGATGACGATCTCCTTCTCGATGCGGTCGTTGGTGCTCATCTGGATATGCAACCTCCTGGTTGCTTATCTACCCGTCGCCTTCCGAAAGCGCAACCTGCGGGTTGCATATTCGCCACGCCGATTCGCCGACGTTGCGGACACCGAGCCGAAGCGCGAGCGTCGAACTGCGCTGGAACATGCCGCGGGATCGTCGAGCACAGCCGAGTGCCCTCCCGTATCATCCTTTCGAGGAACCCCCATGCGGGGTTGTTCATCAGCAATGTGACCCGGCAATGAATCCGGGGACGGCGCCGCGCGACAGGAGCATGGTGTCGACAGGCATCTCGAGGAGCATGAGGACCATGGAAGAGCGGATCGCAGTCATCGGCCTTGGATACGTCGGCCTCCCCGTCGCGCTCGCATTCGCGCGCAAGTTCCCGGGCACCGTCGGCTTCGACATCCATCAGGAGAAGGTCGACGAGTTGCGCCGCGGTCACGACCGCAATCACGAAGTGCCGTCCGAGGTGCTCACCAAGACCTCTTTGAACATGACGGCGAACCCGAAGGATCTCGACGGCGTGACCTTCTTCGTCGTCGCAGTCCCGACCCCGGTGGACAAGAACAACGTCCCGGATCTCACCCCCGTCGAGAAGGCGACCGAGACCGTCGGCAAGGTGCTCAAGAAGGGCGCCGTCGTCGTGTTCGAGTCGACCGTGTACCCGGGCGTCACCGAAGAAGTGTGCGGACCGATCCTCGAGAAACTCTCGGGGCTCAAGCGCGGCGTTGACTTCAAGCTCGGTTACTCGCCCGAGCGCATCAACCCCGGCGACAAGGAACACACGCTCGAGAAGATCACCAAGGTGGTCTCTGGCGAAGACGCCGAGACGCTCGAACGCGTCGCCAACGCGTACGGCGCGATCATCGACGCGGGCGTGCACCGCGCACAGAGCATCAAGGTCGCCGAGGCCGCGAAGGTCATCGAGAACACGCAGCGCGACCTGAACATCGCGCTCATGAACGAACTCGCGCTGATCTTCGATCGCATGGGCATTCGCACGGCGGACGTGCTGGCGGCGGCCGGGACGAAGTGGAACTTCCTCAAGTTCAAGCCCGGGCTCGTAGGCGGTCACTGCATCGGCGTCGACCCGTACTACCTGACGATGAAAGCGCAGGAACTCGGCTACCAGCCGGAAGTGATCCTCGCGGGTCGCCGCATCAACAACAGCATCAGCGCGTACTCGGCGCAGCGCCTCGTGAAGATGCTGATCAACGCGGATCTCCCGGTGCGCGGCGCGCGAGTGGGTGTGCTCGGGTTGACCTTCAAGGAGGACTGCAACGACCTTCGCAACAGCAAGGTGCCGGACATCCTTACCGAGCTGAAGCAGTTCGGCATCGACGCGATGATCCACGACCCGGTCGCGAGCGCGCCGGAAGCCGCGCACGAGTACGGGCTCAAGCTGACGTCGATCGACGAGTTCACCAAGCTCGATGGACTCATTCTCGCGGTGAGCCACAAGCAGTACATCGAGATGGGTCAGTCGAAGATTCTCGGGATGGTGCGTGACGGCG
>CBIHQZ010000950.1:0-3376 GCA_966212315.1 uncultured Myxococcales bacterium | reverse complement strand
CGATGCGCGCGAGCAGGTGTGGGGGCGCACCGCGGAATGGCTCGCGCCGCGCTCGGTGATCGTCGACTGAGACACGCGAGTTCTGCTCGTCGCGCCTATTGCGCTCGGCACACTCGCGCGCCACGCTCCGCGGCGAATGCCGACCCGAAGCACCACGAACTCATCCCGAACTTCCTCCAAGACCAAGACCACCAGGCGCGCCGCGACGAAGGCACCGCCGAAACCGAAAGCGAAGACCATCCGTCGCGCAACGCCCACCGCGGCGAGCACGGATGGTGCGCCCGCGTTTCTCGCGCGATTGAACAAAGGCGCTTCCAAGCGCGCGCGCATCACGTTCGAACGACGCATCGCGTTCGGTCAGGGCTCGATCGAGCAGTACGCGTTCGGCAACGGTCTTCGGGTCTTCTTGATGGAAGATCACGCCGCGCCGGTCGTGTCGTTCCACACGTGGTACCGGGTCGGCGCGCGGCACGAGGTCGAAGGCAAGACCGGGCTCGCGCACTTGTTCGAACACTTGATGTTCAACGAGACGAAGAAGCTCCCGGCCGGGATGTTCGATCGCAAACTCGAAGCGGCGGGCGCGCAGACGAATGCGGCGACCTACAACGACTGGACCTTCTATCACGAGGACGTCCCGAGTTCGCAGCTCGGGCTCGTCATCCGGCTCGAAGCGGAGCGCATGCAGAACCTGGTGCTGCGCGAGCCGCAACTGAAGAGCGAGAAAGAAGTCGTCGCGAACGAGCGTCGCTACCGAGTCGACGACGACGTCGATGGCGCAGTCGACGAGTTGCTCTACAAGACCGCGTTCGACGTGCACCCGTACCACCACCCGACGATCGGCTGGATGGAAGACATCCTGAACTTCACGACGAAGGACTGCCGCGCGTTCTACAAGACGTACTACGCACCGAACAACGCCACGGTCGTCGCAGTCGGCGACTTCTCGTCGGCGAAGGTCTTGTCGCTGCTGCAGAAGGAATACGGCGGGATCGCCGCGCAGAACATTCCGGTCGAGAAGCGAGTGACCGAACCTGCGCAGAACGGCGAGCGACGGGTCGTGATCGAGAAGCCAACGCCGACGGGCAAGGTCTCGATGGGCTACCACGGCCCGGCGCTCGACGATCCGAAACACGTCGCGTTGTCAGTACTCTCGGAAGCGTTGTTCGGCGGGCGTTCGTCGCGATTCTTCCGCACGATCGTGACGGACCGCGAACTCGCGACGGATCTCGGTGGAACGGTCTCGTCGTTCGCGCATCCGGGGCTGTTCGAGATTCACGGCACTGCGCGCGAAGGGGTGACCGCCGAGGCGCTGCTCGCGGCCATCGACGAGTGCATCGCCGACCTTCGCAAACGGCCGATCACCGAAGCCGAACGCGAGCGCTCGATCGCGCGAATGGAACTGTCTTTCTTGCACAGCCTCGAGACGGTGGGAGGTCGCGCGGAGCAGATCGGGTTCTACGACAGCGTGCTCGGTGATCCGGTCGGTGCGATGTCGCGCCTCGACGCGATGCGGGCGGTGACGGTCGACGAGATCACCGCGGCGGCGAAGACCTTCCTCGACGCGACGCAGCGCACCGTGATCATCGTGCACCCCAGCGAGAACGCCGCGGCGGCGAGCGCAGAGGAGGCGTCGTGAACGCACCGTTCGAGATCTTCTTCGAAGAGCACCACGACATCCCGATCGTCGAAATCGTCGTGGCGACCGAGGGTGGCAGCGCGACCGACACAGTCGGCCGCGAGGGTGCGCTCTATCTCGCGTTCCGTGCGCTGCGACGCGGCGCGGGCAAACGCAGTGCGACCGAGATCGACGATGCGATCGACCGGCTCGGCGCAGGCTTCGGCGCCTCGGTCGACGCGAACGGCACCAACATCCACGCGCGGGTGATTCGCCGCAATCTCGAGCCCTTCCTCGATCTGCTCGGCGACCTCGTGACGCGACCCACGTTTCCGACGAGCGAAATCGAGCAACTCATTCGGGAGAATCGCGCCGACATCGTCGCCGCTCGCAACGACGACCGCGGGCTCGCAGCACGAGCATTTCGCCGTGCACTGTTCGCCGGCCATCCGCTCGGACGGCCGGTCAACGGAACGCTCGAGACCATCACGACGCTCGACCGCGAACTCGCCGAGAACGAATACCGACGCACGCTTGTTCGCGGCAACGTGCTCATCGGCGTCGCGGGCGATTGCGATCCTTCATCGCTCAGCGCACGTCTGAACGAGGTACTCGGTGCGATTCCGGAGGGGGCGTCGACTGCCGCGGCGTTGCCCGAGCCTGCGCCTCCGAAGGGCCGGCATCTGCTCATCGTCGACAAGCCGGATCGCACGCAGTCGCAGATCTACATCGGCGGCATCGGCGGCCACCCGTTCGATCCGGATCACACCGCGCTCGAAGTCGCGAACACCGTGTTCGGCGGGACGTTCACCTCTCGCCTCATGCGCGAGGTCCGCTCGAAGCGCGGATGGTCGTACGGCGCATCGAGCCGAGTGGTCGCCGATCGCGGACGCGACGCCTGGTACATGTCGACCGCACCGGCGGCCACCGATGCGGCCGCGTGCATCGCATTGCAACTCTCGCTGCTCGAGTCACTCGTCGCCGAGGGCATCACGCAGCGCGAACTCGACTTCACGAAGAAGTACCTCGTGAACAGCTTCGCGTTCGACTGCGACACCGCGGTGAAGCGATTGAGCCAGCGACTCGAGACGCGTCTGACGCCGCTTCCGGCTGACTACTACAAGCGCTACGTGCAGCGCGTCGAAGCCGTGACGCTCGCGCAGGCGAACGCGGCACTGCGGAAGCGGATTTCCCCCGAGAATCTCATCGTTTCGATCGTGGCCACTGCCGACACGCTGCGCGCCGATCTCGAGAAGGCGATCCCGCGCCTCGCGTCGACACGCGTACAGCCGTTCGACACGGATCTCATCCACCGCGCGCCGATCTACCCGACGGTCACGGCCGGCGCTACCCCCGCGCGATCGAAGAAACCGTCTCGCTCACGAGATTCGTGATCACCGCGTCGACGCCCGCCGCCACCACGCGCTGCACGTCAACATCCGCATCGACCGTCCATGTATTCACTCGCAACCCGAGCGCATGCCACTGACGCACTCGCTCGGGCGTGCATGCCGAATGGTGCGGATGAATCGCGCTCGGAAGAACGTCCTTCGCTCGCCCCGCGCCATCCGCGGCCTCCCAGGGATCGTCCGAGAGCAACAGACCACGCTGGAGTGAAGGCGCGAGACGTCGGAGCGCGACCAGCACGCTGGGCTCGAACGACGACACGACGAGATTCACGCCACGCGCCGCCGGCCCGCTCAGCTCGTGCGCGGTCGCGATCGCGAGATCCGCAACATTGCCGTCATCGGTCTTCACTTC
>CBIHQZ010000949.1:0-3377 GCA_966212315.1 uncultured Myxococcales bacterium | reverse complement strand
GGGAGGTCCTGCAGTTCGACCGGCGCGGCGCCGACGTTGCGACCATCGCGAACGACGGTGCATCCGGGCGGCGACGACTCGACCGACAATGCGCCGCGCGGGAGCGATGCCACGGCCTCGGCGTAGTGGTGTTGCACGGCGGGCGAGGCCGCACGCGCGGTGAACGCGATCGTCGGATCGACGCGTGCGAGCCGGCGCATCGCATCGGCCGCGCGGGTGCCGAAGCCGGCCGTGTCCCAGCGCTCGGCGAGAAACACCAGCGCGGTCTGCAGCGAGGCGGCGTTCTCGGGATTGGTGTCGAGCGCGCCGGGCATCGATTCGAGTTCGTGCGCTGCGGTGTCGAGTGCGTCGAGCGCGAGTGCGGAAGCAGCTTCGTTGCCGGCCGCCGCGGCATCGCTCCATGCACGGCGCGCAGTGCGAATCCGATCGCGCGCGCCTTCGAGCGGGTCACCCCGGAGCGGAAGCGATGCGTATCGCTCGGCGAGTTCTTGCGCGAGCGCGCTGCCCGAGCGCGACGACGCGCCGATGGCAGCAGCGACCCGATTGACCGCGCCGGTCCCACTCGCGACGTCGTCGGTGCGTGCGCCCACCAGGAACACCGGAACCGATTGCGCGGCGGCGCGGGTGGGGAGCGCGAGCGAGAGCAGCAGTCCGGCAGCGAGTGCGAGAGAAGTTCGAATGCGCGCGTCGATCGCGGACGTCATGGCCGCGGCAGTATAGGCAGTACGGACGAGCCGGCGCGACGGGGCTGCGATGCGAAAGCGAGGTCGCGTAGGATGCGCGGGCGATGGCCGGAGAGCGGTGGGGAAATTACGAGCTGGAGGAGTGCATCGGCAGCGGCGGGATGGCCGAAGTCTTTCGTGCCCATCGCCTTGGCGTGTCGACGTTCCGAAGAGAGGTCTGCCTCAAACGGATCATCAAACGCGAACGTGAGTCTGCCGATTTCCGCGCGCTGTTCCTCGACGAGGCGAAGCTTGGCGAGAAGCTGAATCACAAGAACATCGTCCGCATCGAGGACTGCGACGAGCACGAGGGTCAGTGCTTCATCGCGATGGAGTTCGTGAACGGCGAGAACCTCTCCGATGTCTTGCGTGCGCTTCGTAGCGCGGCGGTGGCGATGCCCGTCGACGCAGGGCTCTTCATCGCGCACGAGCTGCTGTCCGCACTCGCGTACGCCCACACGTTCCGCGTCGCAGGGAAGCCGCTGCGAATTGTTCATCGCGACGTCAGCCCCCACAACGTGATGGTGAGCTATTCGGGCGAAGTGAAGCTGATGGACTTCGGCATCGCGAAGTCGGCGCAGCAGGATCACCGGACGGAAACCGGCAGCGCGCGCGGAAAGCTCGCGTACATGCCGTATGAACAGCTCGACGGCCGGACGGTCGACGCGCGCAGCGATCTGTACGCTGTCGGGATCACGCTCTTCGAGATGTTCAGCAGCGAGCTACCGTTCTCGCCGCACCCGCTGCCCGCCATGTTCGAAGCGAAGCGCAACGACGATCACCCCTCGCTCGGGGCGTTGCGACCTGACCTCCCGGATGAACTGATCGCGCTCGTCGATCGACTGTTCCTGCACGATCCAGCGCGCCGCCCGGCAGACGCCGACGAAGCGCGCGACGTGATCACGACGCTTCCTGGGTTCGCAACCGGCGGGCGAGCCCTCCAGCGGCTCATGGCGAGTCTTTTTCCCGACTCCGGCAGCATTGCGCGCATCGATCGCGCGCGGATCGTTCCGACCGCTCCCCTCGCCACCGTGCGCAGCATCGACCCGTACGCCGCCACGCAATCGCGCCCCTCGCTCCTCGTCATGCCCGACGAGCCGACGTCGCCGCCGATCGCGGACGATCGCCCCACCGCCCGGGGCACGCTCCCTCCCGTCGAAGCGCGCCGCGGGCTCGCCGCATTCCCGCTGTGGGTGGCCGCACTCGTCGCGGCCGCAGCGCTCGGCAGCACCGCAGCCGCTCTTGCTTGGCGTCAGCGCACGACCGGCAACGCGGACACGGCGGCGACCGCGCGCGCAGGTCTCTCCCCGGGTGCGCCGCCGATCACACCGGCGTTCGCGATCCCCGCGAACGCAGCGTCGGCGAACACCGCGTCCGAACCGCAGACCGCACTCGATCCGCCCGTCGCGCCGCCGACGAACTCGCTGCCAGTGCACGTGAGCGCCACACGTGATCGCAATGCGGTGCGCACCGCACCGATCCCGCAGGCATCACTCGCCGCAAGCGCACCCGAGCATCCGCCCACCACCGCGCCGCAACCTGCCCCGGAGCCCGTTCCGCCCGTCGCAGAAGTCCCCGCGCCGGCACCCGTCGCGATGGGTTCGATCCGCGTCGTCGCACTGCCCTGGGGCGAAGTCATCATCGACGGCGTATCGCACGGTAGGTCGCCGGTCTCGATCCGCGTCCCCGCGGGGGAGCATCAGGTGCGCATCACCGGCGGCGTGGAACACACGGAACGCGTGGTCGTCACCGCAGGATCCACGCGCACGGTGCACGCCGAAGCCGAGTGATCGGAGTGCGCGCGCCGCGTTGCGCGCATCGTTGCTGATCGCACGCAAGGCTGAACCAAACCGCTGCGCGCGTTCACTCCCGCGCAGCATCGACCGCGCAGTGCCATCTCATCTCGCGACCACTCACACGAGGTGCAGAACGATGCGAGCGCACGAACAGCTTCGACTTGGATTCCTTGCCACGGCCCTGATCGTCGGTGGCTGCAACGGCAGCAACAACAACAACGGCGACTCGCAGACCGGCACCGACGCGACGACCATGCAGGACGGGACGACGCTCCCCGGCACTGCGGGGACGTGCGAGAGCCCCATCGACCTCGCGACCGCGGGAATGCGCAACGGCATGGCGACCACGTTCTCGGGCAGCACGGAGGGCGCGATGAACGTGCTTCATCCGAACCCGGGTTGCTCGCAGACCGACGCGGCCGAACGCGTGTTCCGCTACCACTTCCCCGACGGCGTGAACGCGGTGCGCGTGACGACCGAGGGCAGCGGTTACGACACGACGCTCTACGCGCGCGTCGATTGCTCGCAGCCCGCCAACCCGATGGATGTGATGGACCTGTCGTGCAACAACGACAGCTACGATCACGCGCCGCAGTCGACGCTCTACATCCTGCGCCCCGAGAATCCGGATCTCTTCATCGTGGTCGACGGCTCGGGCGACTCGATGATGGGTGACACCGGATCGTTCACGCTGACCGTCACCGAAGTCGCACTCGGCGCGCAGGGCAATCCGTGCCGCGCCGCGGACGACGGCATGGGCAACCCGAATCCGATGCGCTGCGACGGCACCCTGCGCTGCTCGGAAGGCGGCGGACCCGACGGCACCGCGCTGTGCGTGACGACCGTTCCGAACAACATG
>CBIHQZ010000948.1:0-3385 GCA_966212315.1 uncultured Myxococcales bacterium | reverse complement strand
CGCGACACCAATGCATCCGCCTCGCGCGGTCGAACGAGGGCCGGGTCTTCGTGTCCGTCGACCGTCACGACGGCCCGTCCGTGCACCTGACTCGTTTCGAAGATGCGCGCGGCGTCGAGCGCCGCGGCCGTCGCGAAGCGGCGCGTGTTCTCGTGCACGTGTTCGAGCACATCGCCCACCGCGCGGCCGAGATTCAACGAGTCGTACGGCGCCGCGCTGACACCGCCGTGACGCGTGCTGAACGCATGCGCGAATCCCGCTGCGGAAAGCCGTTCGGCGCGGAGCACCGTGGGGTTCGACATCGATTCGATTGCTAGCAGAAAGTGCCGCGCCCGGCCCGCCGTCTCGTCCGTGTCGCGAAAACTTGACCCACCCGCGCACCACCCCGGACGATTGCCGGCAAATGCAGCTCTCCCCCGTTCGCTACCGCCTCGAAGAAGCCGTCAAAGTCATTCGCGCCCGCGAGCAGCGCGTGCCCGACGTCGCGCTGATCCTCGGCTCCGGTCTCTCGCCGTATGCCTCGACGCTCGCGAACGCGACGAAGTTTCCGTACGCCGAGATCCCGCACATGCCGCAGGTGAGCATTCCCGGGCACTCGGGCACGCTCTTCATCGGCGAAGTGCCGAACATGCCCAAGGGCAAGCGTGCGCCGATCGTCGCCGCGCTCGCGGGACGCGTGCACATGTACGAAGGATATTCCGCCGAAGAAGTGGTCTATCCGCTGCGACTGCTTCTCTCGCTCGGCGCAAAGTTCGTCGTGCTCACGAATGCGGCCGGGAGCATTTCGCCGACGGTGCAGCCGGGCGAACTCGTGCTGCTCTCCGATCATCTCAACATGCAGGGACGCAATCCCCTCACCGGTCCGAACGACGACGTGCTCGGCACGCGTTTCCCGGACATGTCCGAAGTGTACGACCGCGAGTTGCGCGCGATTGCGACCAAGGTCGCGGCCGACCTGAAGACGCCGGTCAAAGAAGGTGTCTACGCCGCGGTGCTCGGGCCGTCGTACGAGACGCCGGCGGAGATCCGGATGCTGCGTGGATTCGGCGCGGACCTGGTGGGGATGAGCACCGTTCCGGAGGCGATCGTGGCGCGGCACATGGGCGCACGCGTGCTGGGGATCTCGTGCGTGACGAACCTCGCGGCGGGCGTGTCGACCGAGCCGCTGTCGCATACCGAAGTGGAAGCGGTGGCGAAGGCGACGCGCGAGAAGTTCACCCGCTTCGTCGAAGGCACTCTGCGCGCGCTGCCGATCGCGAGCGCGTAGAGCACGTCATGGCGAAGGCGAAACGAGTCGTCGCGCGCAAGCGTACGAAGGCGTCGAGCGAGATCGACTGGGCAGGTCTCGCGCATCGCGCCGAGGAAGCGCGTTCGCTCGCGTATGCGCCGTACTCGGGATACCGCGTCGGCGCGGCGTTGCTCGCGGCGCGTCCCGACGATGCGCCCGAGGTGTTCGTGGGCGCGAACGTAGAGAACGCGTCGTATCCGTTGTGCGTGTGCGCTGAACGTCATGCCATCGCGCAGGCCGTGTTCGCCGGTGCGCGCGAGTTTCGTGCGATCGCGATCGCGACCGAGGGACCGGTAGCGGGCTCGCCCTGCGGCGGGTGTCGCCAGGTGCTCGCCGAGTTCGCGCGCGATGTGCCGGTGGCGATGGTCGTGAAGGGACGCGTGGTGAAGAAGACCTCGCTCACAGCGCTCTTGCCCGATGCGTTTCGCGCGGCGGACGTCGGACTCGGCAAGAAGAAGCGCTAGCGCGGGCTACTTCATCACCGCGACGACCAGCGCGAACAGCACGCTGATGCCCGCGAAGATCGCGAGCGCGAAAAGCGTGCGCGCCGAGACCCCTTCGCTGTGTGCGCGCGGCGTTGCGACTGGCCGCAGCGGCGCTCGCGCGACCATCGATTCGGTGGGCGGCGAAGGGCTCGCCGGCGGACGCGGCGCTGGCGCGTCGAGAGCGTGCGACGGGCCCATCGCGACCGTCATCGTGGCATCGCCGTTCGCGGGCGATTCTTCGCGCGAGACGGGTGCGGGCGTCGCGGTCGCAGCGCGTGACGGCGGTGGCGGCAGCGACATCGGCCGATCGAAGGGCGGATGCAGACTCGGGCGACGCGGCACAGCAGTGGTCGCGAGCAGCGTGGGCGCCACTCGCTCGAGCGCGGCGCGCATCTCGCGCGCGGAACCGAAGCGCGCATCGGGCATGAGCGACATCGCGCGTTCGATGATCTCGTAGAGCGGCGGCGGAAGACCCGGGCACGCATCGCGCAGCGGTTCGGGCGATCCTGCCATCACCGCGCGCATCAGTTCGCTCGCGCTCTTGCCGCGGAACGGCAGCCGCCCGGCGAGCGCGCCGTACATCGTGACGCCGAGCGCGTAAACGTCCGAGCGCGCGTCGGCGCGTTGATCCGCGAGCAGCTCGGGCGCCATGTACGACGGTGTTCCGATGAGCACGCCGGTCTTGGTGAGCCGCGTGTACTCGTGACTGTCCATCAAGTGCGCGACGCCGAAATCGAGCAGCTTCGCGCGCACCGAGCCATCGGGTTGCGGCACCACGAACACGTTGTCCGGCTTGAGGTCGCGATGCACCACGCCCATCTCGTGCGCCGATTCGAGCGCCGCGAGCACTTGCATCGCGAGCGCGATCACCACCCGCGGCTCCTGCGCGCCGAGCCTGGCGATCCGCGCGCGCAGCGATTCGCCCTCGAGCAATTCCATCACCAGGAACGGCGGTTCGTCGGTGGGCTGCTCGAAGTCGGTCACCTTCACGATGTTGGGGTGCTTGAGCGACGCGATGAGTTTCGCTTCGCGATGAAAACGACTCAGCACATCGGGCTCGTTCGCGAGTTCCGCGCGCAGCACTTTCACCGCGACGTGCATCCCCGTGCCCGTGTGTTCGGCGGCGTAGACCGTCCCCATCCCGCCCACGCCGAGCACGCGCCCGATGCGATACCGACGCGCCATCAGCGTGCCCGTGAGCACATCGTTCGGCAGGACCGGAGGCATCGCCGGAGCATCATCCATTCGACGCTCTCTTGGGAGAGATTCCTCCCCGGGACGACGCTCCCCACGCGAAGAGCCTCCCCGTCGGATGCTCGGAAATCAGCGTAATTGCGGCCTCGCGAGCACGGCACGTCGGCTGCACACACGTCGGTCACCATGCGATCGACGACGTCGTCCCTGCTCGCCACCCTCGCTCTCGCCACCACGTTCGGTGCGGCCGCCTGCGCGCCCGTCGACGACCCGGAACCGGCCGACAGCGAACTCGCCGCCGACGAGATCCGCTCCGATTGCGGCGGGCCGTTCAACTGCCGCCTCCCGAATCCCGGGCGCGCGAATCAGAACTCGAACCGCTACGACATTCCCGGCACCGACGACGACACCTGGCCGC
>CBIHQZ010000947.1:0-3387 GCA_966212315.1 uncultured Myxococcales bacterium | reverse complement strand
GATCGAGCGCGCCGGCTGGCGCAATGACGCGGGCCATGCGAGCCGTCACCACGAACGACAACGAGCGCGTCTTGCGCGTGGGACTCATCGAGAGCGGGCAGTTGCGTGAAGAGCGCATCGCGCGCGATCGCAGTGATGTCTCGTTCGGGCGTGGCGAGACATGCACGTTCGTCACGGCGAGCGACGCTGCGCCGATGGAGTTCACGCTCTTCGCGCGCGAAGGAAACACCTATCGCCTTCACTTCACCGACGCGATGGACGGGCGCCTCGCGCGGCCGGACGGCATCGCCACGCTGCATGCGTTGCGTGACAGCGGGCACGCACGCCGCGAATCGCGGGGATGGTCGATCGCGCTCGACGTGCATGCGCGCGGAAAGATCGCGCTCGACGACACGACGACGGTGCTCTTCCAGTTCGTCCCCGCGCCGCCTGCGCCGCGTCCGCAATTGCCGAGCGCCATTCGTTCGCGACCGCTCGCGCGCACCGACTGGACGTACAACGCGTGCCTCGCGGGCTTTCTCTTCGCCGCGTTCGCTGGCGTCTCGTACGTCGAATACGGCTACGACCCGGTGGTCGAAGACGACGTCGCCGAGAGCTTCAACGTGGTGCGTCTGGTGCTCCCGCCGACGGTCGAACCCGCGACTCCGCCCGAGCCACGCGATGACGCGCCCGCGCCGACCGATCACCAAGCGATGGCGGATCGACCCGCGGAGCCCGGGCACGATGCACCTCACGCGCCGACCGACACGCACACCGCGCGACCGACGCGGCCAGGGCGTCAGAGCGACGAAGAAGCAGCCGCCAGCGCGATCCGAAGCGCGACTCGGGCTGGCGACGCAGCGATCAATGCCTTCGCGCACAGCAGTGAGTTCGCGCCCCTCGTCGGCATGCAGACCGGCGCCGGCGGCGTGGCCGATCGACTCGCGATGGGTTCGGTGATGAACGGAACCGCCGCCGATCTCGCGAATGCGACCGGCATCGACAACGTCGCCTCGGGCATTCATCGCGGATCGCTCGTTGCGAACAACGCACCCGGTCGCAGCGATCAACTCGGGCGCGGTTCGCGGGTCCACTCGGACGGCAACACGATCGACACCGGCAACACGTCACAGATCGTCGTGCGCGTGCCGACCGGTCGCGTGACCGCCGATCCGCCGAGCGAACCGGACGGCCCGGGCGAGGTCCCGATGGATGAAGTCGCGCGCGTCGTGCGTCGCGGACTCGGCGGGTTGCAATGGTGCTACACGCGCGGGCTCCAAGATCATCCGAGCCTGGCGGGACGCGTCGAAGTGCAGTTCAGCATCGGTGGCAGCGGTCGCATCGTCGGCACACCCGGTGTGCACGGATTCGACGAAGCACCCGACGTGCAGCAGTGCCTCCGCACACGATTCCGCAGCCTCGTGTTCCCGGTGCCGAGCGGCGGCGCAGTCGACGTCTCGTTCCCGTTCCACTTCAGTCCGGGCACCTGACCGCGAACCTCGTTGCGCCGCGCATGCGAAGGCAGGGAAACTCGGCCGTCGGGTTCCCTTCGCTTGCGAGGTTGCTTCATGGCGCGCGCGCACGGTTTCTCACTGAGTGTCCTGTTCGCATCGCTGACCCTGGCAAGCGCCTGCGCGCTCCAACATTCCGCTCGAACCGATGGCGGCCCCCTGGTCGACAACGTCGACACCCGCATGACCGACGGATCCGATGCGTTGGATCGAGTGGACGTCGTCGACACCGTCGATGTGCCGGTGGAGATCGCGGTCGACGTGGTGGACGTGACCGACACGAACACCTGCCCGACCCTCCTCTGCGGCACCGACTGCGTCGATCCTGCGGCGGACATCCATCATTGCGGCTCCTGCGCGAACGACTGCGCCGGTCTTCCGCACGTCGTCGCGAACTCGGTGCGATGCAGCGCGGGTGCGTGCGATCTGAATCTCGCGTGTGCGGCCGGCTTCGCGAACTGCGACGGTGATGCATCGAACGGATGTGAAACGGACCTCGCACAACCGTCGAACTGCGGCGCATGCAGTGTGATGTGCAGCGGTGCGACGCCGATGTGTTCGTCGACCTCGGGCTCGTTCTCGTGCACCTCGGGATGCGTCGGCGCCACACCCGATCGATGCGGCGCGACGTGCGTGAATCTCGGCAGCGACGTGAACAACTGCAACGCGTGCGGAAACGTCTGCCCCGCCGGGCCGAACAGCACCGCGAATTGCACCGCGCGCACCTGCTCGATCACGTGCGCGACGAACTTCGCGGACTGCGACAACAACCCTGCCAACGGCTGCGAAGTCGATCTCCGCACCGATCCGCTCCATTGCGGCGGCTGCGCGACGGCATGCGCGGGCGGCGCACAAGCCACGCCGACTTGTGCGAATCGAACCTGCGGGCTCGCGTGCTCGGCAGGCTTCGGCAACTGCGACACGAACCTCGCCAATGGATGCGAAGCGAGCCTCTCACTGCCGTCCTCGTGCGGCGCATGCGGAACGATTTGCGCCGGGGCGGCAAACGCAACGGCCACCTGCAACGGCACCACCTGCGGGTTCACGTGCATGGCGGGCAATGCCGACTGCGACGGGTCTGCGGCCAACGGCTGCGAAGCGACGCTCGCGAGTGACCCGGACAACTGCGGCGCGTGCGCTCGTGCCTGCCCCGTCGTCGTGAACGCCACGAGGACATGCACTGCCGGAACGTGCGGGTCGACCTGCGCCAGCGGCTTCGTGCGCTCGGGATCGAACTGCGTTCCTGCGTCGACCGACACCTGCCCGGCCGGGACGGGATCGATGCTCGCGGATCACGCCAGCGTCGTGCTCATCGGCACGACCGTAGGGAGCGCGAACAACTCGCGCGCTTCGTGCTCGTCGGCGACCGCGCCCGACGTGGCCTATGCGATCACGCCTGCCGCGAACGGCGTTCTCACGCTTCGATTCAGCGCCCTCTACGACGGCGCGGTGTTCGTGCGATCGAGTTGCGATCCGGCGTCGAGCGAACTGAGCTGCGCGACCACGAACTTCGGCGTCACCACCGATACGGTCAATGTCACCGCCGGCACGACCGTGATCGTGTGGGTCGATGCGATCGGGGGCGGCGCGGGGTCGTACGCGCTCCAGGTCGGACTGAACGTCACATGCGGCAATCGCGCGATCGACGGCGGCGAGCAGTGCGACGACGGCAACAACATCAGCGGCGACGGCTGCTCAGCGACGTGCAACGTGGAAGTCGGCCGCTCCGATGCCTGCCCTGCCGGCGGCGCGGCCGGGTATCCGCTCGCCAACGGGCCCGTGTGGTTCGGCGGAAACACCAACGGGCTCGGCGCCGAGTTGGTGAGCAGTTGCGTGGCCAATGGCGACAGCGACATCGTCTACGCGATCACACCGACGGTGAGCGGCACGCTCCGCG
>CBIHQZ010000946.1:0-3391 GCA_966212315.1 uncultured Myxococcales bacterium | reverse complement strand
CGGCCGGGTGTGTCCCGAGTTCGTGCTTCCGCGTTGTGGTGGCACGACGGGGTCGCGCTTCCGAGTTGTGGTGGCACGTCGTGACGTGCCTGCGCGCACAGCGCCGGAGTGCGCGCCGGTTGTGGCTCCGCGTTCGTGCTTCCGAGTTGTGGTGGCACGTCGTGACGCGCCTGCGTGCACAGCGCCGGAGTGCGCGCCCGCTTGTGTCCCGGGTTCGCGCTTCCGAGTTGTGGTGGCACGTCGTGACGTGCCTGCGCGGACCGCGCCCCCTCAGTCGCGAATGTCCCGCTCACTACGGCGCGCGAGGCACTGCTCGCTCCCCGCTTCCACGCGACGGCACGGCGACGGACGCACTTCGTAGATCGCGCACGAAACCCGCCGTCCGATCGGGCCCTCGAGCGCGATGCAGCGATCGTGGACCATGCGCATGTGCGTCTCGCCCGCGTCGTTCAGCACGGTGAGTCGTCGCAACAACGTCGGCCGCTCGAACAACACGTCGCCCTTCTTCAACTGCACGTACTCCGTGTACCCCTCGGTGCGGTTCTGATCGGGGTTGCAGCAACACGCTCCGCAGCGTGTGCAGTCGTACTCGCGTCGTTGGCGGCTCACGGAGCACACAGTCGAACACGCACGTCGGTGTGTTCGCAATCACGCGCCGCACGATCGACGCGCGTTCGCTCGTCTGTGATCTCGTGCGTGCGCGAACGGATGGGTTTCGGCAACGCGCGCCACGCACGCGCTCGAACGCATCCAAGAGGGACCGAGCGCGCTGCATCTCATCCGTGCGCCGCGCGTTGTTCCGCGACGTGCGTCGGTGTCGTCGTTGACCCGTCCGCCCCCATCCCGTAGCGTTTTCGAGACCCGCAATGGAGAGCCACCAACTTCTGCAGCCCGCCGCACCGCAGGAGGACAGCCGGATCGGCATGGTTCTCCAGGACCGCTACAAGATCATTCGCAAGCTGGGCGAAGGCGGGATGGGCGCGGTGTACGAGGGCGAGCACGTTCTCATCAAACGTCGCGTCGCCATCAAGTGCCTGCACTCTCAGTTCGCGCAATCGGGCGACATCGTCGCGCGCTTCCATCGCGAAGCACTGGCGGCCACGTCGATCGGCAACGAGCACATCATCGAAGTCACCGACATGGGGCGCTTCCCCGATGGGTCGGTCTTCATGGTGCTCGAGTACCTCGCCGGGCACGACCTCTCGCACGAGATCGAGAACAAGGGCCCGATGCCGATCGCCCGACTGGTGCACGTGTGCGTGCAGGTCTGCGAAGCGCTCGGCGCGGCGCACGAGAAGGGCATCGTTCATCGCGATCTCAAGCCCGAGAACGTGTTTCTCATCGCGCGCGGCGGCGACCCGGACTTCGTGAAGGTGCTCGACTTCGGCATCTCGAAGTTCAAGGACTCGGGCGAGGGGGCCAACCACTCGATGACCCGCACCGGCATGGCGATGGGCACGCCGTACTACATGGCGCCGGAGCAAGCGCACGGTCATCGCGATCTGGACCATCGCGTCGATCTCTACGCGCTCGGCGTGATGATGTTTCGCGCGCTCACCGGTACGCTGCCTTTCGACGACGAGTCGTATCCGATGCTGGTCGTGAAGATCTGCACGCAGCCGCCTCCCTCGGTGCGCCAGTTCCGTCCCGACGTTCCGCCGCAACTCGAAGCGGTGGTGATGCGCCTGCTCGCCAAGGACAAGAACTCGCGCTACCCCGATTGCGCCAGCGTCCGCGCGGAGCTGATGCAGTTCCGGAATTTCAACGGCGCACCGATGGTTTCGCACGGTGGCGATGCGCTCGCGCCGCCCACGCCCGTGCTCGGGACCAACGTCGGCAACAACACCGCCGCGTCGCCGAACACGCAAGTGCCGGTCGCGCCGGTCGCCGCGATTCCCGCGCCCACGAGTGCGTCGATGGTGAGCACTACGGTGCCGCCGATCAGCGGTGCCGGCAGTCGCATCGGTCTCGCGCTCGGTGGTCTCGGGGTCGTCGTGCTCCTCGGCACCGGCGTGCTCTTCACGATGAAGCGCAGCGAGGGACCGGCCGTGGTCGCGACCTCACAGACCCCGACGGGTCCCGCCGTTGCGACGACTCCGCCCGCGCCGCCGCCGACCGCCGCGAATCCAGCGGTGCAGCAGGGGAGCACGAACACCAATCCCGCCGCGGCCGCGCGCACCGTGCGCGTTCAGATCAGCACCGCGCCGAATGGCGCCGAGATCTATCTCGATGGCAATCGCATCGCGAATCCGTTCGACGCCGATCTGCCTTCGTCGAACGAGCCGCATCGTCTCGAGGCCCGGCTCGGCGGGTACGTCACCAACATCCAGGACCTCTCGCTCGTGTTCGGTCAGCGCGTGGTGCTCCAACTCCGTCGCGGCAGCGGCACCGAAGACCATCGCGCCGCCCGCACCGCGACCCCCTCGTCTGCGCTCGCCAACGGCAGCAACGACGGCAACGAAGGCGTGATCGATCCGGGGCAGCTCGCCGCAGCGCGCGCACACGAACCGCAGCCTGCGAATCCCACGGTCGCCGCCGCCGGTACCCACGACTCTCCCGCCGCGCACGAGACCGCGCCGCCGCCTTCCGCAGGCACCGAGCCCACGACGAACACGCACGCGGAACCGCATCATGCCGAACCCGCAGTCGCGCGTTCGACGCCCACCGCAGCGGCCGCTCCGCCCGCCGCGGCAGACCCGCCGCCGCCATCGAATCCCGCGGTCGTCACGCCCCCGAGCACGCAGCCGCTTCGTCGCCGCGCATTCTGACTCGCGCACACGGTTCGCCGCTGCCCACGCGCCGCTTCGTGATTGACGCGCCGTTCGCGTCGCGGTGATTCTCCCGCGGGGCCACGTTCCCGCGCTGCGTTTCACGGCGTGGAGGCCCGCTTTCGGAGGGCCCGTTGCCAAGGACGAATCGCGCGCAGATCTCAGCCATTGTGCTCTGCGCAGGACTCACTGCCGCGAGCCGCCAGGCCGCCGCGCAGCGCCGCACCAATGCCACGACCTCCGCCGGCGCGCCCGCGACGCCGCCTCCTGTTCCGCCTCCGGCCAGCCCCGCGCCGCAAGTCGTCGAGCAACCTGCCAGCGATCCGCCGCCCGATCCGCGCGTCACCGAAGCGCGCGCGCACTTCGACCAGGGCGCGGTCTTTTTCGAGCGCGAAAACTGGGAAGCGGCGCTCGCCGAGTTCCATCGCGCGTACGAACTGCTCGAAGGGCATCCGGCGCAGTACACCGTGCTCTTCAATCTCGGTCAGACCTACGAGCGACTGTTCCAGTACGACCTCGCGCTCGACGCCTATCGCCAGTACATCGAGCGCGGTGGTGACGCCGCCGAGGATCGCGTCACGGTGCAAGCCACGATGCGCGCGCTCGAATCGTTGCTCGCGGTG
>CBIHQZ010000945.1:0-3396 GCA_966212315.1 uncultured Myxococcales bacterium | reverse complement strand
TGAAAGCGCGCCACGACGCGCGCGCCGGGCACGCGGTGGTCGCCGCGGGCGCACTTCGATGGGGCGAGCCGGTGCTCGAGACATCGATCGGCACGATCACGCGCGAGGGTCCGCGCTATCGCGGAGAGAATGCGGTGTCGCTGGTCGATCGCGCGGTGCCGTTCGAATCGGTTGCGGAGCTGCTCTGGTACGGCCATCTCCCCGCCACGCCACCGCACTTCGCGGCCGAAACACTGGGCGTCCACGAATCACGCTTCGCCGCATTGATCACGCCCGATGCATCGCCCCTCGCGGTCCTCGCATCGTTCGTCCAGGCGCTCGCGCTCGCCGATCGCGATCGGGTCTTCAATACCGAGGAACAGGTCGATGCCCGCGCGCGTTCGTTGATCAAGCGACTCGCCGCTGCCACTTCGTTCGCGTACGACCGCCACCGTCTCGAACGCTCGCTCGCGAGTCGCAGCGTGGCAGAGACACTCGCCCGTGCGCTCGGCGCCCGCCGCGGTGCCGCGGGTGTGCGCGCGATCGATGCTGCACTCGTGTTGTGCGCCGATCACGAACTCAACGTCTCGACGTTTGCCGCGCGCGTGGCGGCCTCGGCCGGTGCCGACCTTTACGCGTGCGTGGTCGCGGCGCTCGCGACGCTGTCGGGTCCGTTGCACGGCGGCATGTGCGACCGCGTCGAAGCACTCGCCGCGGAGACCGCGACGGCGAAGCGTGCGAACGACGCCATCGCTTCGCGTGCACGGCGCGGGGACAACGTCCCGGGTTTCGGCCACCCGCTCTATCCCGACGGCGATCCCCGAGCGGCCCGCCTGCTCGCGCTGGCTCGAGAACTGGCGCCCGGCGATGCGCGCACGAAGGTGATCTTCGCGATCGCCGACGCCGCGCAGCGTGCCGGCTACGGACCGCCGGTGCTCGACCTCGGCCTGGTCGCGCTCGCGCACGCACTCGATCTCCCACCGGGCGGCGCTGCGACACTCTTCGCGATCGGACGGGTCGCAGGGTGGATCGCGCACGTGCGCGAGCAGTACGCGGCGGGATTTCTGCTGCGCCCGCGTGCGCGATTCGTGGGCCCTTCGCGAGACGCACGTACGTAGACCCCTCCCCATCGCTTGAAATCGGCACGCACGTACGTAGACCCCTCCCCATCGCTTGAATCGCTGCGTTCACTCGCCCCTCCCCGGCCGACAGCCTCACGATGCGCATCGACGCGCGATGCTGTCGGTCGAAGAGGGGCACTCGCGGGTCGCATCGAGTCGATCCGTGCGATCGCTCAATGCATGTCCCTCTTCGGACGACACTCGCGATTTCGCACGGGTAGTGTCGTTCGGGGAGGGGCGATCGGGCACCGTGGTGCAGGTGATGGGGAGGGGTCTGCGTGAGCAAGTGACGGGGACGGCTCTGCGCAATCGCGCGGCGGCGCGCCACCGGGCCACGAACCATTACTGACAGATCACTGACAGAGCGGTCCGAATCCGGTCGGCGTGCACGAGAGCCCGCCCTGACACGCCGTCTCCATCGTGCAGCACGCCTGATTCATCTGACCGCACTGGCAGATGGGACCGAAGCCGGTGTCGTTGCAGAGACCGTCCATGCACGTCCGGCCGGTACAACACACCTGGCCGTTGTGACCGCAGAGACAGAGCGGACCGAAGCCGGTGTCGGTGCAGAGTGAACCGTCGCTGCACGCGCGTCCGGTACAACACACTTCGCCGTTGTGACCGCAGAGGCAGAGCGGGCCGAAGCCGGTGTCGGTGCAGCGCGAACCGTCGGAGCACATGCGTCCGGCGCAACACGCTTCGCCGTTGTGTCCGCAGAGACAACGCGCGCCGTTCGCGGTGTCGGTGCAGAGCGAGCCGTCGCTGCAGCTGCGATTCGCGCAACAGACCTCGCCGCTGTGTCCGCAGCGGCACATCGCTGCGCTGCCGTTGCCGACGCAGACCGATCCGTCGGAGCACGCGCGGTTGGAACAACAGGCCTGCCCGCTGTGTCCGCACTCGCACGTCGGTCCACCCGATGCCGTCGTGTTGCATGTCGAGCCGCTACACATCGTGCCGCCGCAACACGGATCGCCGAGCGCGCCGCACGAGCAAGTCGATCCGTTGCATCGCAGCGCGGCGCCGCAGGTCGTGCCGTTGCAACAGGGTTGATTCGCGCCGCCGCAGGCGCAGCGTCCGTTCGCACACGTGAGAGTCGGCGAGCAATCGCCGCCGGGACAGCAGGCCTCTCCGCGATCGCCGCAGTGGCAGACACCCGCGACGCACGCGGATCCGTCGTCGCAAGTCATTCCGCTGCAACACGGCAGCCCCGCGCCGCCGCAGCGACAGGTGCCGCTCGCACACGCGAGATTCGCGGTGCACACGTTTCCTCCGCAACACGGATATCCGCGCTCGCCACACGGAACGCACAACGACGACGAGCAGACCGCGCCCACCCGGCAGACTCCGTCGCAGCAGGGTTGTCCGGGCGTGCCGCACGCGGGCGCCGCATCGGTTGTCGTGACGGGGATCTCGACCATGACGCATCGGCCGGTCTCGTCGCACGTGGCGCCGCGCGCCTCGCAGAGTGACTGCAGCGAACACGAAGGGCCGATGCCCGCGGCGGTGCACTCGTCGGTGGCGGCCGGGTCCGCGCAACGCCGCGTGAGGAAGACGCGAAGCGTGCTGGTGGTGGAAGGGACGAATCGCGTGCGCACGATGCGACGCAGATGGATGCCGTTGGACACGGCTTCGACGACGACGTTGAACGCCGCGTCGTGGCGCTGCCCCGGACTCGGGCGAATGCCGAACGAGATGTTGTAAGGGAGCCCGCCGTCGGCGTTGGACCACGACACGTCGGACATCGCGATGCCGCCGTCGAGCGGACCGAGGCGCACGGTGGCGTGAATCTCGATCGGGTCGGCCGGTGCGAGGTCGGTGCTGATGGTGCAGAGGACGGCGGTCGACGGACTGACGCACGCGGCGGCGAAGAGCACGAGCGCGAGGATCGCGATCGATCGCAGTGCGATTGTCAGCGATCGGCGCGCGGCTCGCATACGCGAGGACGATCGTATCGCAGGCGCGGCGAGAGAACGTGGGGGCGCGGGCGATCGCGCGGACCGGCGAAATGCGGGGAGGGGAACGGCGCCTGTTCGTCGATGTGGGAGGACGGTTCGTAGGGGATCGTCGGCCCGGGTGCTCTCGTGCGCACCGCATCGAGCCCGCTCGCCCTTGCCTCTGCTGCGAATGCCGCGTGAACCCGCTACAAAGAAAGGCATCGAGCCATGTCGTCATCCCATCACGCGCTCCGATCGCTCTGTCTTCGCACCGACATCTTTCTCACCGCCTTCGACGGCGAGGTGATCGCGCGCGATCGGTACCTCGTGCTCCGAACGCCGAGCAATCCGGGGTTCTGGTG
>CBIHQZ010000944.1:0-3398 GCA_966212315.1 uncultured Myxococcales bacterium | reverse complement strand
TCGCGACCGGCGTCTCTCCGCGCGCATCCGTCTCCGCCGCCTTCACCATCTCGAGAAACGCCGTCTCGGTGATCACCTGGATCCCGATCCCCTGCGTCACGAGCTTCTCGGCGGCCTTCTGCTTGGTGCTCTTCTCGGGCGTCTTCTTGTCGCCCACCACGAGGAAGCTGAGCGTCTTGTTCACCGCATCGAGCGCGGTGCCACCGAGCTTTTTCACCAGCGTCTCGGCTGCTTTGCGTTCGAGGGTCGCCATCTTCCCGGTGAACACGAAACTCTGCCCCGCGAAGGGCCCCTCCCCCGGCGCGACCGGCTTCTCCGGCGCGACCAGCGTGACGATCGGCCGGAGCGTGTCGAGAT
Source organism: uncultured Myxococcales bacterium (assembly GCA_966212315.1). Classification (GTDB taxonomy): domain Bacteria; phylum Myxococcota_A; class Polyangia; order Polyangiales; genus CBIHQZ01. The sequence goes on along the minus strand of CBIHQZ010000944.1, from coordinate 3,041 downwards.
CGGGCTTCGCTTCGGTGAGCGACTTCACCACCGTCTGCGCGATCACGTCGCCGATCGAATGAATCGCGCCCAGCTCTTCGGCGGTCACTTTCTCGATCGCCTCGAGCGACCCGTACCGCTCCGCCAGAATCGCCGACACGTGCTGCCCGAGTTCGGGCAGTCCGAGCGCGCGCAAGAACGTCGCGAGATCGAGCGTGCGTGCGCGATCGACTTCGGCGAGGAGCTTCTTCGCACCCTTGGACGCGATGCGATCGAGGCCGAGGAGCTTCTCTTCGGTGAGCGCGTAGAAGTCGGCCGGGCGACGCAGTAGCTCCTTGTCGAACGACTGCGCGAGAATCGCATCGCCGAACCCGAGCATCCCGGTGGCGGCTGCGTAATGCGCGAGCTGGCCCATCACCGCGGAGCGGCACTCCGACGGCTTCACGCAGTAGAGAAAATCTTTCTCCGCGCGCACGTCGTTGCCGCACGAAGGGCACTTGGTCGGAATCTCGATCGGCGTATCGCCCGGCTTGCTGACGAACTCGATCTTCGGAATCACCCCGCCGCGCCGCACCACGACGACTTCGGCATTCAGCGCGAGACCGAGCTTCGCGATGTAGCCCGGATGATGCAGCGACACGCGCGACAACTCGGCACCGGACAGGGTGATCGGGTCGATGAGCGCCACCGGGGTGATCGCCCCCGAGCGCGCGACCGACCATTCGATGCCACGCAAATGCGTCGTCCCCGAATCGCCCTGGAATTTGTACGCGATCGCGAAGCGCGGATGATGCGCGGTCAGACCGAGACGCTTCTGTTCGCGCACGGCGTTGCAGCGGAACACCACGCCGTCGATCTCGAAGTCGAGACTCGCGCGACGCGCACCGAGGTCGTCGTAGAACGCCTGCATCTCGTTGTGTGCGAGCACCTTGCGCTCGATCGCCGGGAATCCGAGCGTCGCGAGGAACTCCATCTTCTCGGCCTCGGTCGCATGATCGGTGCCGATGACGTCGTAGGCCGCGAACGAGAGCGAATACCCCGCGCTCTTCTGCGCGCTCTTCATCTTGATCGCGCCGGCGGTGAGGTTGCGCGGATTCGAGAAGCCCTGGTCCTTGAAGCCCTTGAACACCGAGAGGCGCATGAACACTTCGCCGCGCACTTCGATCGAGCGCGCGTCGATGCGCTTCGGCACGTCGCGGATCTCGCGCACGTTCATGGTGATGTTCTCGCCCACCGCACCATCGCCGCGCGTCGCCGCCAGCGTGAGTTCGCCGTGCGCGTTGTAGTGCAGCGAGCACGCGACGCCGTCGAACTTCGGCGAGCCGACCGCTTCGCCCTCGAACGACTCGGCCCAGTGCAGCAGCTCTTCTTCCGTGTAGCACTTGTCGAGCGACAGCATCCGCTGCGCGTGTTCGACGGCGCTCCCGGTCTCGGCCGCCGGGCGACTCGGACCCATTGCATCGAGCACGGGCGAATCGGGCGCGAGCGCGCGCAGTCGACGCACGAGTCGGTCGTATTCCACGTCGCTGATCTCGGGCTGGTTCGAGTCCCAGTAGAGCCGGTTGTGATGCGTGACGTGTGCTTCCAACTCGGCGATCGAAAGCGTTGCGAGGTTCGCTTCATCGAGTGCTTTGGCCATCGGTGCGGCGGATCATGTCGCTTGCCGCGTCCCGACGGAAGACCCACGATCGATCGGTGAACTCTGCGCCGATGATCGCTGGATCCCGCGCAACGGACGAGGCACTCGTCGATGCGCTCGGAGCCCCGGATCGTCCCGCGCGCGACGCGGCGCAGTCGGCGATCGCGGAACGGATGACCCCGCATGCGTCGATCGGCAATCGCATCGCCGCGCTTCTCGATTTGCCCGATCGCGACGTGCGCCGTCGCGCGTGTGCGTTGCTCGTCGCCAGCGCGACCGAGCCCTCGATGCTCGCGCTCGCGAAGGCGGTTTCGGATCGAGATCCCGATGTTCGGGCGGGGGCGGCCCGCGCCCTCGGAACGCGCCGGGCGCGTGACCCGCGCGCGTGGGTCGCGCTCGTCGGCGGTGCGGCGGATCCCGATCCGCGGGTTCAGATCGCCGCGCTCGCGGCACTCGCAGTGATCGCCCCCGCGCCGTCGGTGATGCGTCCGCTCGGCTTCGCGCTGGTCACGGATCGATACAGCGTCGGCCGCGGTGCCCACGACGTGCTCGCCGGGGCCGGAGACGCCACGCTCGATGCGGCGCGCGATCTTCTCGACGATCGCGATCCCCTCGCGCAACGAGCTGGACTCGCGGTGATGCACGCCACCGGGGCGTGGCTCGATCGACTGGCCGACCGCGTGTCGCGCCTCGTACCGCCGGGCGTCGATCCCTTCGTGCGCCGTGCGGCCACGCGCGTGCTGGGTCGCGTTCAACGACCTTCGCGTGAACTCGTCGCGCTCCTCGCGGATCTCGGGCGCGACTGGGACCCCGCGCTGCGCGTGATCGCCGCCGTCTCGCTCGGACAACTCGCTTCACGAGACGACGCATATGCTGCGCGTGCATTCCAACAATCGATGCGCCGAATTCCGCGCGAGGAAGTCGCCGAACTCGCGGGGGCGTTGCGTGCGGCCGGCGCACCGATTCCGCCGCCTTCGCCGTTGATCGCGCGCCTCGCCGACAGCCGCGGTTACGCGCAGCTCGACCTCGCCGACGCGATGCTCGATCCGCACCGTGGCAGCGACCTCGCGATTCCGCCGGGGCGCATCGACGATGCCATCGACTCGGTGGCCGACCACGAACGCACCCACATGGCATCGATGTTTCTCGGACGCGCGTCGCATCACGCGCCCGCGGTGCGCGCGAGCTGTGTGGTGTTCGCATCGCACCTCGATCCATCGCTCGCCACCGCGATCGTCCTGCAGCGCATCGCGGTCGACGACGAACACGAGGGCGTGCGCGCGGTCGCGAAGTCGCTGCTCGAACGCGTGGTCGGCGCGGCGCGCGAGGGGTGAGATCTGTTTGACGATCGTGTCGCATCGAGCGCGTCGAATGTGCGCGCGGCGCTCGCCCGACGGATTCCCGGCGGGTGAACCCGCGGCAA
>CBIHQZ010000943.1:0-3401 GCA_966212315.1 uncultured Myxococcales bacterium | reverse complement strand
ACCCGAAGTGCGCGCGGCCCGGAATCTCCGCCAGGAATCGATCCCCGACGCGGTTCGGCAGCTTTCCGACAGCATCGTCGCCAAGGTCATCGAAGCGCGACGGCCGCTGATCGTTTCGAACGCGATGTCCGATGTGGCGTTCCAACGCAGCGAATCGGTGATGCACCTGAAGCTGAGCAGCGTGATGTGCGCTCCGCTCATCGCGGGGGGCGATCTGCTCGGACTGCTCTATCTCGGCAACGATCGGGTCGCGAACCTCTTCGATCCGCGCGGGCTCGACCTGATCACCATCTTCTCGGCGCAAGCGTCACTCATCCTCCAGAACGCGCTGCTGCTCGACTCGCTCCGTACCGACAACGCCGAACTCGAGAAACGCCTGAAGGGGCAGAAATTCGGCGAGATCATCGGCTCGGTGCCGTCGATGATGGAGGTGTTCCGCAAGGTCCAGAAGGTCGCGCCGACCGATATCTCGGTGCTGATCTCGGGCGAAACCGGGACGGGGAAAGAACTCATCGCGCGCGAGATCCACACCCGCGGACCGCGTTCGAGCGGGCCGTTCGTGGTGATCAACTGCGGCGCGATCCCCGAGAACCTGATGGAGAGCGAACTGTTCGGGCACGTGCGCGGGGCCTTCACCGGCGCGGTCGCGACGAGGCCGGGCAAGTTCCAGCAGGCGAACGGCGGAACGCTCTTTCTCGACGAGATCGGCGAACTCCCGCTCGCGCTGCAGGTGAAGCTTCTCCGTGCGCTGCAGGAACGCGTGGTCACCAAGATCGGCGACTCGAAGCCCGAGCGCGTGGACATTCGCGTCGTCGCGGCGACCAATCGCGACCTCGAAGAAGAGATCAAGAAGGGGAGCTTCCGCGAAGACCTCTTCTATCGCCTCAACGTGGTGAACGTGTTCCTGCCGCCGCTGCGCGCGCGCGGCGACGACATCCTCGTGATCGCGAAGTACTTACTGAACAAGTACACCGCCGAACTCGGGAGCAATGTGCGCGGGTTCACTCCCAACGCGCTCATCGCGATCCGGAAGTACGACTGGCCGGGGAACATCCGGCAGCTGGAAAACCGCATCAAGAAGGCGCTCGTCCTGTGCGACCAGAGCCTCATCGGCCCCGAGGATCTGGACCTCACGCAAGAGCAGATGCAGCCGATTCTTCCGCTCGACAAAGCCAAAGAAGAGTTCCAGCGGAAGTACATTCTCGAAGTGCTCGAACGCAACAACGGCAACCGTACGAAGACCGCGCGCGACCTCGGCGTCGATCCGCGGACGATCTTCCGCTACCTCGAGAAGGAAGGCGGACCGCCTCCCGGCACGGGTGGTGGCGCGGCCGAAGGCGAAGCGTGACGGGATGCGTGCCCTGGCAGCGTGACAGCGAAGTCAGGGCGCGTCGGTTCGACCGGAGTGGCACACGATGAAAGGGGCTCGAATTCCGCTGCGATCGCATGTCACGTCGAGTGGCACGCTCTTCGCTCGGGTACGCGCCGTGACCTTAGCTTCCGCTGTGCTCATGGCTTCGAGTTCGGGCTACTCGGGATGCCTGCTCGGAACGCGGCTCGTCGATGACGACGCCGACCTTCGACCGCTGCAGCCGCCGGTGATCATCGACTCGTCGCCTGCGCTTCCGGGGTCGATCATCGTGGTGAACAACCCGAGCCCCAACAGCGTGCGGGTGAACTTCGACGTCACGATCGTCACTGACTCGCGCAGCGACCTGCTCGCGCAGTGGTTCGTCGATCGCACGCGACCCAACTGCGATCCGCTCAGCACCTGCGGTCTTCGCATCCTGCAGCCGGTGCCCGGCCCCGATCCGAGCAGCACCAGTCGCCGGCGCACCTTTACGCAGCAGATCGACGTGTCGCAGCATCACTGCACCGTCGTCGATCTCTACGTGTCGTCCGCGTTCAAGCAGACCTCGGCGCAGGAGCACGAGCCGGTGCGCGAGGGCGATGTCGCCTTCGCGCGATGGTTCGTGGTGCGCGTCGATCCGGCGCGGCAGACGACCGAACCTTTGTCGTTCATCGACTGCGTGCGAGAGAACTGATGCGACGAATTCTCTCACTCGCCATCGGTGCTCTTCTCGCTACGGCGTGCACCACGTCGTACTCGCTCGCCGGCAACGTGTGCGTCTCGACCGCGGACTGCTCGAACGGCGCGTCGTGCGACTCGACGACGCATCGCTGCGTGGCGCCGAACGCGACGACCGAAGTGGTGTTCGTCGCCACGCCGCCCGGCAATCACGCGACTCCGACCGCGACGACGACTGCGACCGCGCCGCGCAGTGTTTCGAGCGAGACGGGCAGCGACATCACCCTCGTCGCGCCGCGCGTGGTCACGGGCCGCATCGAGATTCCGAGTGCGTCGGGCAATCCGAGTGATCCTTCGACAGCCATTGCTGCGACGGTGAAGTTCCATCGACGCGGCGCGACCCCCGCGGAGACCGACACCGAAGTGCAGTCGAGCGCGATGACGGGCTACTCCGCGCGCCTGGTGCCCGGCGTGTACGACGTGACCGTCACCCCCACCGAGTTGTCCCAGATCCCGCCGTATCTCTCGAGCGGACTGACGATCTCGGCGGACCCTTCGCCGCTCGCGCTCACCATCACCTACTCACGTCCGAGCGCGACGAACGGTTACGTTTCGGGTCGCATCATCGACGCCGACACGCAGATCGCGATGCCGAATGTCGGCGTGCAAGCAGTCGACTCGAGCGGTCGCATCGTCTCGAACGTGCAGAGCACTGGCGACGGAATGAACGGCGAAACAGGCACGTTCCAGCTGTGGATCTCGCCGGGCGCGCCGGAAGACTGGTCGCTGCAGCTGATCTCGCAGCCGGTGCCGCAAGCCGATCCGAACGTCGCCGCGGGACGACTCACGTATCAACTCACGCGTGCTGCGTCGGGCGCGATCGACATGTACAGCGGGCTGACCGTGCGTGCGGCGTCGACGCTGTCGTTGAGTGGCTCGGTGTCGGGGACGTGCGTTGCGTGCGTCGATGTCGAAGCGTCGCTCGAGGGCACGAACCTCGCGGGGATGCGTGAAGCGATCGCGAGCGCGACGGTGAGCCTGCGCGCCGACGATGTGCTCGGGATGCTGCCGGCCGGTCATTCGGCCTGGTTCGAAGCGCGTGCGACGTCGGGCGTCGACGGTACGTTCCGCGCGCGACTGATGCCAGGGACGTACACGGCGATGATCACGCCGCCGCGCGATTCGTCGTACGCAATCACGAGCGTGCGGCTCGAAGTGACGCGGTCGTTGCGCGGTCAGGTGCTGACGGTGCATCAACTGGTGCCGGTGCCGGGCGCGATCGCGAGCAGCGTGAACGGTTCGCAGGCGGTGCGGAACACGTTGATCGAAGCGATTCCGCTGCTCGATCCCGAAGCCACGCCGAACGCAGCGA
>CBIHQZ010000942.1:0-3402 GCA_966212315.1 uncultured Myxococcales bacterium | reverse complement strand
CGCCGCACCCGCCGCATCACCACCGCGGGGCTCGTCGTGGTCGGTGTCTTGATGATCGCGGACTTCGGCCGCATCGAGCCCGCCGCGCGTTGGCAGTGGGGCGTCGCGACCGCCGCCGCGGGGATCATCGCGCTCGCCGTCGGCGTATTGAGCCTTCGCCGTGCGCGCGCCGACGAGGCACTGCGCGCCGCCGACGCGTTGCTGCTTCGCACCCGTGATGCCTCGATGCAACGCGAACGACTCGCCGCGCTCGGGGAACTCTCGGCAGTCGTCGCCCATGAGATCCGCAACCCGGTAGCAGTCATCTACAACAGCGTCAGTGCGCTCCGACGTCGCTTCGCGGCCGACCCGTCGAGCATGGAGTTGCTCGCGATCGTTCAAGAGGAATCCGAGCGACTCGATCGCATCGTCGGCGAGATGCTGGATCTCACCCGCGAGCAACCGATGCACGCCATGCCGACCGACATCGACGCCGCGCTCGCGGCCGCACTCCATCGCGCGATCCCCGATCCGACTGCGTGCGGAATCCGCGTCGAGCGCGACATCCCCGCTTCGCTGCCGACGCCCATGCTCGATACCGATCGGTTCCATCGCGTCCTGGTGAACCTGCTCGAAAACGCGCGCCAGGCGATGCCTCACGGCGGTGCGTTGTCGATGCGGGTCAGACGCGAAGACGCCGCGCCCGCCCGCTTGCGAATCGAACTGAGCGACACGGGCGTGGGCATGGCGCCCGCGGTGCTCGAGCGCGCGTTCGAACCGTTCTTCACCACGCGCGCGATGGGCACCGGTCTCGGCATGTCGATCGCAAAGCGCATCATCGACAGCATGCGCGGGACGATCACCGTCACCAGCGAAGTCGGCCGCGGCACCACGATCGCGATCGAAGTACCCATCGCCTCGCCGGCGGTTCCGCCACGCATCGGTTGATGCACCGAGCACGCGCCCGGCCGTGCAACCATCCACGCTCGTTCGATGTCCCGCTCGCTCGCCTCGTACGCTCGACGAACCGAATCACTCGCGCGCATCGCTGCGATCGCGACCGCGGTCGGCGTTGCATGTTTCGGGACGTCGATGGCGCTCTATCCTGGCGGCACCTGGTTCGATCGCGAAACGCGCGGTCACTCGTTCGCGAAGAACTTTCTCTGCGACCTGATGCAATCGCGTGCACTCGACGGCGAACCCGCGACCTTCGGCGCACCACTCGCGCGCATCGGCACGGTCGCGATGCTCGTCGGAATCGCCGCGTTCTTCGTCCTCGTGTCGCACTTCGAACGGCCGCCCTCGCGTGCCGCGCGCATCACTCGCGGCGCCGGTCTCGCCGCATGCACGATCGGCCTCGCGGTTCCGCTCGCGCAATCCGATGTGCACCACGACCTCCACATGGTCGTCGTGCTCTCGGCGTTTGCGCCCGCGCTGGTTGCCGCATGCGCCGCGGCGTGGGTTTCGTTTCGCGCGCGCGCGTCGTCGCGGTGGGTGCGCGTGTTCGCCGCGATCACGCTCGCCAGTGGTGCGTTCGACGGGCTCGCTTATGCGTATGCGTACGCGTGTGCCTTCGCGCATTCGGTCCCCGTGCAGCGCGAGGTGCTGTACGCATTGCTCCCGGGCTTTCAACGAATCGCGACGATGGGAACGGTCGGGTGGATCGGGGCGGTCTGTGTGCGCGCTTCGCGCGGAAACCCTTCCTCATCGTTGTGATGAGACTTCCTGAACGTGGCCGTGGACGTAGCCTTGGACCCGCTGGGTTCACGGCGACGGCTACGGCCCGGACCAGGCGTCGGAAGACGACGCGTCGATCCCTTCATGAATTGAATCGCCCGCAGACCCCTCCCACGATCAGGGCCTGCGATCTCACACCGGCGCGAAGAACCGTGCGCGCGCGATGCGCTTCGACGCGCGATCGAACTCGAACAGCGCCAGCCCTTCACCGGCATCGTTCGCACCCTCGAGCGTGAAGCGAAACGACGACGTCCATCCCGCAGTCACCAATGCGTCGAAACGCAGCGTCGCATTCGCGGGCAACAGCGCGAACAGATCGCGCGGTGCAATCCGGCGCTCGCCGAGTTCGACGAAACCGTCGCTCGAGAACAGCGACACCACGCGCGCGACATCACGCACTGCGATCGCCGCCGCGAGCGCATCGACAGCTCGCTTCCCCGCGCCGCCGATACCGCGCCACAACGAGGCGAGATAGGCGCCGACCCATCCGAGACCCATCACGCCGATCATTCGCGCGAAGAGCCCCGTCATCGCGATCCATGCGCGCGGCCCCATCGACATCGCCACGACGGTCATGCGCGCCAGCGTCCAGTGCGCCGCCATCCGCCGCGCGTTCTGCGCATCGTCGGTGCACTGATAGAGGAGATACGCGGGCACGATCACGTTCACGCCCTCGCGCACACGCGTATGGATCAGCGCATCGCGAAACACGTCGCGTCCGATCACATGATCGCGGCGGATCTCGAACCGGATCCCATGCGGCGCGATGAACGTGTCCCAGAATCGCGCGAGCGTTCCGTCACGCTTCGGCGCGGGTGCGCTGCCGACGGGATCTTCGACGACTGCATCGTCGGTGAACAATCCGAGCCACGCGTTGCGATCGTGAATCGCGACCGCGGCGGGAGACCGTTCGACGAGTGCGATCAGTGCAGCGTGGTCGGGGTTCATTCGATGCTCGCGAGTGTCGCACGCGCTCTCGCCACGGTGTCCGAATCTGTCAAGGCGGCGCGGGTCTTACGCACCGGACTGCGCGCAGGGCACACAACCCGATTGCACCATTCTCGCGGGCTGCGCGTATAACGCTTCGGGCCGCGTCGTCGGCCAGGAGAACTCGCGATGAAACGACATGCCTTCGCTCCCCTCGTGTTCGTGTTGGCCCTCGGATCGGCCGCTTGCGGCGCTGGAACTGCTTCGTTCGAAGCGTCGGGAACCGTGTACGTGCAGCCCCCCGAGGCCGTCGTCGTCGCGCAGCCGCCGCCTCCGCCACCTGCCACCGCGGTCGCTGTCGAAGCGCGCCCGATGCAGCCGAACCCGAGCGCGGTGTGGATCGAAGGCACGTACGTCGCGCAAGGCGGCGGCACGTGGGTGTGGGTCGAAGGGCACTGGGAAGTTCCGCCGGCGCCGGACCGCGAGTGGACCGCGGGTGCGTACGCGGGCGGCGAATATCACCCCGGATACTGGCGTCATCGTCGTGATCGCGTGCCGCCCGTGTACGTGCAGCCCGCGCAGCCGCCGTCGAGCGGTGGCGCCGTGTACGTCCAGCCGGTCGCGACGCAGCCTGCGCCCGTGTATCCGACGCAGCCCGCGCAAGGCACCGTGGGTGTCGCCGGAAGCGTCGGCGTCGGTGGCAGCGTGAGCACCGGTGGTTCCGTCGGAACCGCGCAGCCCGCGACCGCGGTCGCGAAC
>CBIHQZ010000941.1:0-3404 GCA_966212315.1 uncultured Myxococcales bacterium | reverse complement strand
AGTTGGGGCGACTGGCGAAGCGCGGGCGATCCCTACGATGCGATTCACAAGACGTGGGCCGCGGTCACCGGTCTGGTGGCACGCGGTGCGCCCGCAATGGCTCAAGCGTGTTCACGCAGTCCGTGCGTAGGCGTGGACTCGACTCGATGCGCGAATCCCTCCGCCTGCGTGGTCTCGTCGGCGACGCGCACACCGTAGCGGTACGCGAGCTTTCCGCCGAGGAAGCCCGAGACTCCGAGCCATGCGAGCGAGACGACCGAGAGTCCGATCAATCCGATCGGTACCGCGGCCGTGCTCGGCAACTCGCGTCGCAAGAAGAACGAGGCGGTGAAAGCCAGCACGACGGTGACATTGAGACCGGCGTGCAAGAGCCCGGTGCGAAACGCTCGCGTGCCGTGAGGGACGCCGACGAGGTCCATCAGGCCGAAACCCGCCGCCGCGAGCGCACCGATGATGCCGATGCCGATGAGCCACAACGCGCCCACCGCGAATGTTCCGGGTGTCGCCGCGACGCGCGACACGACGTCGAACACGAGGCTCGCCACCCACGCGCCGATCGGCACCGTCACGAGGATCGGGTGGATCGGATGACCGTATGCACCCGCGGCTGGATTGATCGGCCGCTTGCCTCTTTCGTTCGATCCGACGGTCATCGCTGATCGCCTCCCGTGACGCTCGATCCATGTGCACCGCGCGCACGGGGAGCGAACGACGAGTAACCGATGCGAAGGGCGAGCCGACGCGGCGCAACGGCCGAGCCGCGTCGGATGCGTAGTCGCAGTGATGCGCCGACTTCGTTCGATCCGACGAGGATTCTGCTCGCGAGAAGCGCCGCTTCGTGATTGTTTGGCCGGCTGAAACTGTGGAAATTGTTACTTCGCGTCCGGTGCATCGAGTGCCGCCGCGATGATTCGCGGAGGCCTTCGGTGAATTGGAAGACAAGGTTCGGCGCATTACTCGTGATCGTCGCGGGCATCGCCCTCGGCTGCGGCACCCCGGTCATCACGCCCGACAGCGGCGCGGATGCGCGTGCAGATGGCGCGACTGACATCGGGATCGACATCGCAATGGATGCGAACGACGGCGCGATGTGCGCGACCGGGCAGACGCGATGTACCGACGCCTGCGCCGATTTGCAGCGCGATCCGGCGAACTGTGGAACGTGCGGTCACGCGTGTGCCGACACCGAAGGGTGCGTCGCGGGCCAGTGTCAGCTTCGATGTCCGACCGGACAAGTGGCCTGCAACGGCAGCTGCGTGTCGCTGCAGACCGACAACGCGAACTGCGGTGCATGCGGCACCGCGTGCGTCGCGGGCCAGCTCTGCTCGATGGGCGCATGCGCGACCTCGTGCGGCGCGCCGCTCACGCAATGCGGCTCGGGCTCGACCGCGTACTGCGCGGACACGCGCACGGACAACGCGAACTGTGGCGTGTGCGGAACGATCTGCGCGGCGGGCCAGGCATGCGTCGCCGGCGCGTGTACCGCGACGTGTCCGTCCAACTCGATGCTGTGTACCGCGGGCTCGGTCACGACCTGCGCGAACACGCAGACCGACAACGCGAACTGCGGCGGCTGCGGCGTGATGTGTCCCGCGGGCCAGGTGTGTTCGGCGGGCGCGTGCGCGACGACGTGCGGCGGCGGCACCACCCAGTGTGGCAGCGGCGCGACCGCGTATTGCGCGAACACGCAGACCAACAATCAGAACTGCGGCGCGTGCGGGACCATCTGCCCTGCCGGCCAGGTGTGCTCGGCGGGCGCGTGCGCGACCACCTGCGGTGGTGGCCTCTTGCTGTGCGGCGCGGGCGCGACGGCGTACTGCGCGAACACGCAGACCGACAACGCGAACTGCGGTGGTTGCGGAACGATCTGCCCCGCAGGCCAGGCGTGCGTGACGGGCGCGTGCGCGACCACGTGTCCCTCGAGTCAGACGCTCTGCACGGCAGGCTCGGTGAGCACCTGCACCAACACGCAGAGTGACAACGCGAACTGCGGCGCATGCGGCACCGTGTGCCCCTCGGGTCAGGTGTGCTCGGCGGGTGCGTGCGCGACGACGTGCGGCGGCGGCCTCAGCCAGTGCGGCACGGGTGCGGCTGCGTTCTGCGCGAACACGCAGACCGACAATGCGAACTGCGGCACGTGCGGCACGACGTGTCCCGCGGGTCAGGTGTGTTCGAACGGCGCGTGCGGAACGACCTGTGGCGGCGGCCTCGCGCTCTGTGGCTCGGGCGCGACCGCGTATTGCGCGAACACGCAGAGTGACAATGCGAACTGCGGCACGTGCGGAACCCTCTGCCCCGCGGGCCAGGCGTGCGTGACGGGCGCGTGCACCACCACGTGTCCTGCGAGCCAGACGCTTTGCACCTCGGGCGCGGTGAGCACCTGCACCAACACGCAGAGCGACAACGCGAACTGCGGCATGTGCGGCGTCGGTTGCGCGGCCGGTCAGGTCTGCTCGATGGGCGCCTGTGCGACCACGTGCGGCGCGGGACTGATGGACTGCAACGGTTCGTGCCGCAACGTCGCCACTGACCCGGCGAACTGCGGCGCGTGCGGAACGACGTGCCCGACCGGCCCGAACGCAACGCCGTTCTGCGCGCTCTCTTCGTGCGGACTCACGTGTGCAATCGGCTTCGGCAACTGCAACGGAATCGGCGCGGATGGTTGCGAGACCTCCACCGCCTTCGATCCCAACAACTGCACCGGCTGCGGGATCGTCTGCAACTTCGCGAACGCAGCTTCTACCTGCGCGCGTGGATGCGTGCTCGGTGCGTGCAATGCGGGCTTCGCGAATTGCGATGCGAACGCCGCGAACGGCTGCGAGAGCAACACGCAGACCGACGATGCCAACTGCGGCGCGTGCGGGACCGTGTGCCCGGGCGGCCAGGTGTGCTCGATGGGTGTGTGCACCACGACGTGCGCCGCGGGTCTCATGACCTGCAGCGGCTCGTGCGCGAACACCGCCAACGATCCGTCGAACTGCGGCTCGTGCGGCAACGTCTGCCCGACGCGCACGAATGCGACGCCGGTGTGCGCGGCATCCGCGTGCGCGCAGGTGTGCAACGCGGGCTTCGTCGATTGTGACGGCAACGCCGCGAACGGCTGCGAGATCGCACCGCAGAGCGACGCGAACAACTGCGGCGGGTGCGGTCAGGCCTGCTCGGGCAACCACATCGCGGCGCGCGCGTGCACGGCGGGATCGTGCAGCGGCGCGTGCAGCGCGGGCTTCGCGGACTGCAACGGCAACCGTCGCACCGACGGCTGCGAGATCGACACGCAGACCGACGTGAACAACTGCGGCGCGTGCGGGAACGTATGCAATGCCCCGAACGGCGCGGCGGCGTGCGTGGCGGGTGTGTGCTCGGTCGCGTCGTGCGCGGCGGGCTTCGCGGACTGCAACGCGAAC
>CBIHQZ010000940.1:0-3407 GCA_966212315.1 uncultured Myxococcales bacterium | reverse complement strand
ATCTCGACCGCCGGCGTGCGTTGCGCGCGGGATTCGACGCGCACGCGACGAAACCGGTCGAACCCGAGAAGATCAATCGGATGATTGCGGAACTGCTCGCGCGCTGATTGCCGCCGAGCGCGTGAACAGCCCTCGTGCGCTACGCTACGTCGCGGTGTGAGCAGCCGGGAGGGTGAACCGGAACGTGCTTCCCTTCCCGACGTCACTCTCGGCCCAGATTCGTCCGCCGTGCGCTTCGACGATGCAGCGCGAGATGAAGAGACCGAGCCCGAGACCCTGATGTTGAATCTTCTGGTCCGATTGCCAGAAGCGCTCGAACACTGCCTCGAGCAGGTTGGCCGGGATGCCCGAGCCGGTGTCGATCACCGAGAACCGCACCTCGTCCCCGAGAGGCTCGACTTCGACCGCGATCGTGCCGCCCTCGCTCGTGAACCGGATCGCGTTGCTCACCAGATTCGCCAGGACCTGCAGCACCCGCTCGTGATCCAGCTTGGCGAGCAGCGACTGCTTGGCGAGCCGCGTCGTGAACGCGATCCCCTTCGCGGCCGCGAGGGGCTGGAACGCCTCGACGGTCTCTCGGAGAAGCCGCACCACGTCGTGGTCCGCAGCCTCGACGTGAAGCTTGCCGGCTTCGATGCTCACGATGTCCAGCAGGTCCCCCACCAGTCGGTTCATGCGCGCGACGTAGCGTTGGATGTGCTCGCCGATGCGCGTGGTCTTCCGCCCGTGGTCGTCGTCGGGCGTGTCGCGCAGGAGGGTCGCCGCGTCGAACGCGATGCCGCCGAGGAGCGTGCGCAGATCGTGGCTCACCATGCCGAGGAACTCGTCACGTGTGGCCACGGCGTTGTCCGAACGGTTCCGCTCGATGCCGAGATGACGATCGGTTCGCTCGCGTTCCAGTCGCAAGAGGTTCGCGATCGCGCGCCGCCCCTCGTCACGCTCGTCGCTCAACTCGCGATCGGCACTCCGCCGCTCTTCCGCGACCGCTCGGTCCTCGATCACTCTCGCACGGTCGGTCGCCCCGGCATCGGCGGCGCGAGGCGACTTCACCTCGGCCTTGTGACGCTCCTCTGCCAGCACGGCGTCGGCACGGGCGCGGGCCTTCTCGACGATTCGATCCGCCGCCGTGTCCGACCGCTCGTTCCGGGACACGATCTCATCGTCTGTCTTCGCGCGCTCGGTGCGGAGGCTCTGGTCCGTATCTCCGCGCTCGGTCTTGTTCTTCTCGCTGGGAGGCATCCCGCTCACCGTAATCGCTCGCAGGCCCGCGAGAGCGCGAAAACCGCCGCCGCTCCCATGCACGGTGTGCAGCGCATGCGCTCGATTGACGAGAACCGATCTTGCGCCGCGCTCCCGCTCCGCGTGTCAGCGGCCGCGTTCAATGCCACACCCGGCGCACGCCTGCCGGATCCTTGCGCCGCCTGGCGCGCCCTTACTCGTCCGCCCCTTCTGACCACGGCGCGAAGAGCTGGTCTGGAACGCTCCGCGCTTCGACTCGCTCGCGCGTGCGGTTCCACACGAAAACATCGCAGGTTCCGTCTTCCGAGAGCACGAACGCGAGCGCGGATCCGCGTCGTGCGCGCACGTATCGATCGGCCGAGTTGTAGCGCGCGCCCCGTCCCAACGATCCGCCGCTCTCGTCGGCGATGCCGTCGAGAATGGTTCCGATCGCGAAGCACATGCCGGTGGCGTCGAGCATGATCGCGCCGTCGATGCGCGCGGCCATCGTCACGGTGACGGCATCGAGTCGCGTCGGGCGAATGGCCTGCGCGGACGTGCCGAGTCGCGCGGCTTCGATGCGCGCTTCGGCGTCGATCACCACCATCGCACCGCGCGGCGTGCGTCTCGCGGCGCACACTTGCTCGGCGAGCACCGCGGCGTGGCGCGCGGGGAAGTGCAGCGCGATGAAGCGGCTCAACAAGCCCGGGTCGAGCGTGGGGCGAGGGAGATGCGGACGGCCGCGTTCGACCTCCATGATGACCTTCGAACCGAATCGCAGCTCCCAGCGTTCGAAGCCGGTGATCACCGCGCTGATCTCGCGTGGGCCCACATGCCCGCCGACGTCGATGCCCACGACCGCGTATCCGTTCGAGACCGCCAGCCCTCCGTCCGCGGCGATCTCGAGGAGCTTGCGGCACGAGCGCGTGTCGGTGAGGAGCTTGCCCGGACGGAACCAGAGCGATGCAGTGCCGTCGACGCGTGCTCGTCTCGTGGTCGCGATCGGCGAGTCGGGGCGGAACACGATCGTGACCTGCACCGCCCGCGATTCGTATCGCGCCGCCGCGAGTGCACACAGGCATTGGAAGACGGGCACGTCGGGGTGCGGTCCGCGCGCGCCGCGCAGCGAGTGCACGGAGCAGCAGACCTGATGGCCCGCGAGCCACAGTGCGTTCTCCGCCGGCAGCACACCGAGATAGCGGTTGTGCATCCCGGCGCGGGTCGAGACGTGCGAGTCGAGGACCGCGAGCACGGCGTCGGTGAGGCCTTCGACGAGATCACTGGCCGGTCGTTCGAGCGGATCGCTCGCGCGCGATCGCGGAAGGCTCACCGGCGGGACGCGTGACGCACGACTCTCGAAGCTGAGAATCGGCACTGCGAAGCCGTCGTCGAAAGGGATGGTCGCGCCGATGACGTGACGTTCGGCGATCACGAGACGTCGTACCGGTTCCTCGAGGAGCGGCGACCTTCGTGTCTGCGCGCTGCGGCGACGGACGCGTCGGATGAACGCATCGATGGCGTCGCGATCGCTCGCGTCGGCTCCGCGTCTCTCGCGGCCGAGGGTGATGAACTCCGCGTCGCGCGACGGGTCGAACGGAATACGCAGCAGGCGCGGCCTCGGTGGCGGACGCACGCCCGCGAAGTCGAACGTCGCCATCAGCTGACCCATGATGGGCGTCGATGCCGTGATCCAGAGGTCGTCGGATAGTTCTTCGATGGATGGCACGTTCGAGCCGCGTTGGGTTCGATGCACGCCCGCGCGAGGGGACTCGCCCACGAACGTCGGTGCCACGCGCGCAGATGGGGCCTTGACCGTGGGCTCGCCCATCGCTGGCAACTTTCACCGGCGAAATCTCGAAATCGACCATTCGCGCCGTGGCTGCGTCGCTGCACGAATCACCCGCGGCGAATAGCGCATGATGTGCAGGTTGACGGGCGTCGTCCCGCACCACGCTGAAGGGGGCGTCACCGACGTCGAACCGGGCGACGTGGTATGGGGGACATTCTCGTGATGCAACCATCCCTGCTCCAGACGCCTCGCGGCCCGTCCACCGCGCGCGTGGCGCGGGCGGTCGGACGGCACGACTCGATCGCGGTTCCCGCGCGGTGCGGCGCATGAACGCGCGAGACGTGCACAGCGCGGCTGTCACGGCTTGGCTCGCGCATGGCGCCGATCGGGATGCGCCGTC
>CBIHQZ010000939.1:0-3408 GCA_966212315.1 uncultured Myxococcales bacterium | reverse complement strand
TGTGCTCGAGGGCGAGGAGCCGCCGAACCTTCCGCCGCCGGTCGAACCTGCGGCCGCGAGTGATGATCTCGACGACGCGCGCGATGCCGACGAAGTCGAGAGCGCGCCGGCGCCGATGGGTGATGCGCCGACGATCGCGTCTGGGCCGTCCCGCAAGCGCGCGCCGCAATCGACGACCAAGGAAACCACCCCCGAGACGTGGACCACGAGCGCCCCCGAGTCGGCGACGCGAGGCGCGGTGAAAACCGATGCGGTGCCGGCGAGTCGTGGCCCGTGGATCGGTGTGAGCGCGGTGCTCGCGATCGGTCTGCTGGCGACGATCGGCTGGCAAGCTGGATGGTTCGGTGGTCGCGCGGCGAACACCCCGAATGATTCGCGCGCGAGTACGACCTCACAAGCTCCTGCGACCAGTGCGGCATCGACGACGCCGGCCCCGCCAGCGACTCAGACCCCGGAGCCATCGCACGCGGAATCGTCGATCGCGATTCGCGTGAGCGTTCAGCCGGTGACGGCGCAGATTCTTCTCGATGGTTCGCCCATCGGCGTCGGCGCCGTCGAGATGACGCGTCCGCGGGACGGGCGGCACTACCGACTCACGGTGTCGGCACCCGGGTATTCGACGATCGACGAAGAACTGGTGGCGAGCGCCGACCAGTCGATCGAACGCACGCTCACGCAGCTCGCAGCCGACGCGCCCCCGACGGCTCCGCCCGCGACGCCCGGCGAGCCCCCGCGCACGCATCGCACCGGTTCTCCCGGCGGCGCCGCGACGCATCGAACGGGCGGCTCGCGCGGCTATCCGACGCTCGACCGCGACAATCCGTTCTGACATCGTACCGGGCCGATGAGGCTCGGCCCGTTCGTGTTCTTCGCAGCGATCGCGACCGCGCCATGCATCGCACGCGCGCAGTCTTCTGCGCCGCCCGCGAGTTCTTCATCGCCACCGCCGGCGACAGCCGTTGTCACGTCGGTCACGACGCCGGGTCGTCCGTGGACCGCACCGCCGCTCGCGCATCCGCCGACGCGTGCCGCGCTCGACGATGCGCGCCACCGTTTCGAGCACGCGGTCGAGTTCGCGGACGCCGGCAACTTCCAGGGCGCGCTCGACGAGTTCACGCGCGCGTACGAACTCACTCGCAATCCGCGCGTGCTCTACAACATCAGCGCGAGCCTCGAAGCACTCGGCCGCGTCATCGACGCCCTCGACGCGCTGCACGCATTCTCCACGCAAGCGCCTGCCGACGTCCTGCGCCGACAGCGCGCCGAGATCGCCGCGGCGGAAGTGCGATTGCAGAATCGCATCGGAACGCTGGTGGTCGAATCGAATGCTCCCGATGTCGAGATCCGTCTCGACGGCGTGCAGGTTCCATCGGCCGATCTGCGCGCGGGGATGCGCATCGAAGCGGGGCATCATCATCTCGCGCTCGGCGCGCCCGGCTACGCACCGCGCGAAGAAGACATCGCGGTCCAGGGCAACGCCGCGCTGCGCGAGACGATCCCGCTCACGCGACTCGCGGCGCATCTCGCGGTCGAGAGCAATCTCGCCGGCGCAACGGTGACCGTCGACGATGATGCAGTCGGGACCACGCCGCTCGCTGCGCCGATCAGCGTGCCGCAGGGTCCGCATCACGTGCGCATCTCGCTCCCCGGCTATTCGACGTACGAGACCGATGTGAACGTCGGCGGCGAAGGCGCGCGCGTGACGGCACAACTCGGATGGGCCGAACCGATTCCCGCCGAAGTCGCGGCGCATCTGCTGGTGCAACTCTCCGAACCCGGCGGTCACGCCTCGCTCGATGGACGCGGCATCGCGCTCGAAGGCGGTGATCGACTTCCGCCGGGCACGCATCGACTGCGCATCGAACGTCGCGATCGACTTCCGCTCGAGCACAACGTGCGCCTCACCGCGGGCCGTCAGTCCAGCGTCGAAGCCACGCTCGTTCCGACGCTCGATGCGCGACAAGAACACGTCGCACGCATTCGCCTGTACGGCTGGATCGTGGGCGGTGCGGGGGCGCTGCTGGTGCTCGGCTTCGGCTCGTGGTTCGTGATCAACGAAGTCGTCGGCTCGCCCGCTACGCAGAACGAGTTCCGCATCGCGAGCGCAAGCGCCGGTGGCCTCGGGATCGCGGCACTCGCGACGGGGATCGGCGTGCTCATCGCAGCGCCGCGGATGGACACCGGACCGCGTGAGCCGACGTTTCGATTCCGCGCGGGGCTCGGCAGCGTGAGCGCGGAGTGGCGGTTCTAGGGAGCGACGCGCGCGCGTCGCTGGCGGCGCGGTGGCGGCACGAAGCGTGAGGTCGGCGATCCGCCATGGCGGCCCGTCACTCGGACCGACCGAACTCAGCGAAATCGCGCGGCGCATGTGGCGGCACGTGGCGTGCTCCATCACGGCGCATGAATCGAGAACGCGAACGCGAAGCGACGGGGAAGATCGAACCGATGCGATTCTCCGCTCCGTACAACTGGTGCGACGGCGACTGCGCGCGATGCCCGTTGATCGACGAGTGCCCGCTGGCGAAGCGGGAAGCGGGCCGACGATGGGCTCACGAGGCTCGCGGGCGAGACCCGGATGATCCCGACGTGCGGCTGCGCGACGTGGCGAACACGCTGTCGACCGCGGTGAAGATGCTCGAGCGCGAGGCCAGGAAGCGCGGCATCGACCTTGCGGTTCGCGAGCCGGAACCGCCGCCGCGGCTCGACTTGGCGCGGATCCGCCGCGCTTCGATGGATCACGCCAAGGCGTTGCACGAACTCGGGTCGAGCCTCGACGACGCAGTTGCGGAGCACTCGAATCTCGCGCAGACCCTCGCGCGTGCGACTGCGCTGATCGCCGCAAAGGTCGCGCGATTGTGCGTGGGTGATTCCGAGATCTGGGAATGTGACTCGGTTCCCAACCTGCTGTTGCTGGAGCGCGTCGATGCGGAGACCTACGCCGCGGTGACGGCCAGCGTGGAGCGACTCGAGCCGGCGCGCGTGCGCGCGTATGCCGACACGCGAGAGCGGCTCCATGCGCTGCTTGCCGAGTGGTTCCGGTCGATCACGAATTCCGAGCGCGACGAGATGGACCGAATGATCGACGAAGACCGCGCGCCATCCCCGTTTGCGTGCATGCGAGACCCGTGAACGCGTACCGAGCGGGCAGCGCGCACTCTGGAAATACGCGTCGTTGACGCATGTGTTCGCCGATGGAACGCTGCGTCCTCATGCATATCTGTACTGCTTGTCATCGTCACGTTCGCGAAGTCGTCTGTCCCTTCTGCGGCACGAGCAAAGGTGACGCGCCTTCGGTGCCCGGCTCGATGCGCGTCGGTATCCGGCGGAGCGCGCTGCTCGTCGCGAGCGCGCTCGCCGTCGGCGTGCCCGCGGCGGGATGTGGACCGGAGGTCGTCGCTGCGGACGCGG
>CBIHQZ010000938.1:0-3408 GCA_966212315.1 uncultured Myxococcales bacterium | reverse complement strand
CAGGTGAGCCCGTTGTCGGTCTCGGCGATCATGATCGCGAGATCGAAGATCGCCGAACTTCGCTCGAGACGAATCGCGCTCAGTTTCAAGTCGCCGAGTTCGACATTCACCTCGTCGTCCTCGACGGCGAGTGCCGCAAGCGAGCCGACCGCTGTGGATTGCGGCTGCTGGAGCACGAACGACGTCTGGAACACCGGCGATCGCGACGGATCGCGATCGCGCTGCAGTTCCTGGACGAGACGGAGGAACGGATACGCCTGGTGCTCGAGTCCTTCCAGCACGGTTGCGCGAACGTCGCGTGCGAGCGTCTCGAACGTTGCATCGCGCTCGATGTGCACGCGCAATGCAACCGGGTTTACGAAGTAACCAACCACGTCAGACGAATGCGATCTCACCCGCCCGGTCGTCGGCACGCCCACGACGAGATCGTCCTGACCCGTCATCCGCTGGAGCAGCGCGTAGTAGCCCGCGAGCAGCACGACGAACATCGTTGTGTTCTGGCTGAGCGAGAGCCGGTGCAGCTCGCGTGTCAGCTCGCGACCGATGGCGAGGGTCCGCACCGCCCCGCGGAATGTCTGCACCGCCGGCCTCGGGCGATCCGCCTGCAACGCGAGCACGGGGAGCGAGCCACTCAGCTTCGCGTGCCAGTAGTCGCGATGCCGCTGCCCGTCGGACGACGTGAGCATCTTCGTCTGCCAACGCACGAAGTCCGCGTACGTCGACGCGACGGCGGGAAGTACCGCTCGCGTTCCCGTGCGCGCAGCTGCGTAGAGCGCGGCGATCTCTTGGACCATCACACCGAGCGACCAGAAGTCCGTCACGACATGGTGGAGTGCCAACAGCAGTACGTCGTCGCGTCGCGCAGTACGAAAGACACGAACGCGAATGAGCGGACCCTTCGAGAGATCGAACGGCGCGTCCGCTTCGGTGCGCAAGCGGACGCCGAGGTCCTCGCGCGTAAGTGACGATGCGTCGATGACGTCGAACCAGTGATCATCGAAAGGCCGGTACTCGACCACCGGCACGCCGCTGTGGGCGACGAACGACGCACGCAACTGCGGATGGCGATCGAGCAGCTGTACGAAGGCGTCACGCAATACCGCGACGTCGAGCGGGGTACGCATGCGCACTGCGCGCGCGACGTTGTAGCTCGAACTCTCGGGCGCCAGTTGCTGGAGATACCAGAGCGCTTTCTGGCCTTCGGAGAGCTGTTCGCTCACTCCGTCGGGCGCCGCCGGGACCACCTCGGCGGGCTCGGACGACCCGCTCCCGACCGCGACGAGGATCTGCTGCGCGAGTTCCACGAGCGTCGGCCCGCGAAGCAATGCGCTCATCGGCAACTCGACGCCCAGGTCGCCGCCGAGCACGTTCTGCAGGTCGACGGCCTTCAGCGAATCGAGGCCGTAGTTCGAGATCGGCTTGCGCGTGTCGATCTCGCGCGCGGGGATGCGCAGGATCGGCGAGACGCGGCCGAGCAGCCACTGCACTACGTCGGCGATCACACTCGTCTTGCTGATCGAGACCGCGGCCTCTTCGATGTCGGCACCGGGAGGAACGGACATCGGCAAGAGAGAGGTCGGCTGCGCACGCCATTCGTACAGTGCATCCAGCGTGTGCCCGAGGAATCCGTCGCGACATGCGCGCCGCTGGATCTTCCCGCTGGACGTCTTCGACACACCGCCCGCGCGCAGCAACAGGATCGCGTGCACGCGCAGCTGGTGATGCTCGGCGATCGTCTGCTTGATCGCGTCGAAGATCTCGTTCGGATCGAGCGCTGGCGGCGCGATGGACTCGGCTTGTCTTCGCTTGCTCTCTTCGCTCCCGATCTCCGCCGCGGCCCGATCGACCTCCGGGTCGACCTCGCGTCGATCGGATGTGGCGCGACGATCCTTGTGTCCTCGATCGTCGGGTCGCAGGCGTCGGTCCGAGCGATACCGACGTTCGATCTCCTGAACGATGACCAGGCATTCCTGCCCGCCCACGTCGACCGCGAACGCAGCCCCGCAGCCGGGCCGAATCGCGGGATGACATTCTTCGACGGTGCGCTCGATGTCTTGCGGGTAGTGGTTGCGACCGCGAACGATGATCAGGTCCTTCGAGCGCCCGACGACGAACAACTCGCCTTCGATCGTGAAGCCGAGATCACCCGTGCGGAGGAACGGCCCTTCGCCCGACTCGGTAGTCAGCGCCAGGAACGTGTCTTCCGTGATCTCGCTGCGCTCCCAGTACCCCTGGCCGACACTCTGACCACGAACCCAGACCTCACCGATCTCGCCGTCGGTCAGTTCGGTGCCGCGCTGGGGATGCACGATGCGGAGGTCGTGACCTTCCCGCGCGACACCGCAACCTACCAACGTTTGCGACAGCGGATCATCGGCATCGGAAGCGACGGCGAGCCCTGCGCCGAGTGCATCGCGATCGAACGATGCGGTCACCGTGGGCGCGAGTTTCGTCGCGCCTGTCACGATCAGCGTGGCCTCCGCGAGTCCATAGCAAGGGTAGAACGCATTCGAGCGATAGCCGCTTGGCGCGAAGGCCGCGTTGAATCGCTGGACGGTCTCCGGTCGGATCGGCTCCGCGCCGCAGAACGCGACCTCCCACGACGCGAGGTCGAGCGCCTCGCGCTGCTCGGGCGTGCTCTTTCTCACGCACAGATCGAACGCGAAGTTCGGTCCACCGCTGCAAGTGCCGCCATATCGCGAAATCGCTTCGAGCCAGCGCATCGGGCGCTGCAGAAACGAGATGGGCGACATCAACACCGAGGAAAAGCCACCGTAGATCGGCTGGAGGATTCCGCCGATCAATCCCATGTCGTGATAGGGCGGCAACCAGATCACGCCCACCGCGGAACGGTCGACGCCGAACGCGTCGTAGATGCACGCCGAGTTGTGCAGAAGGTTGGCGTGACTGAGCATCACGCCCTTCGGGTCGCCGGTCGATCCGGAGGTGTACTGAAGGAACGCGAGCGCGTCCGGTTCGATCACCGGCTGGAACGCCGGGTCCACGCGGTCGTAGGCATCCGTCGCGATCCAGTTCATCGAGCGCAGATCGGGCGCATCGGCGAAGACGAACTCCGCCATCGAGAGAATCGCGGTGGTCGTAAGCGAGAACGCGGCCTTGCAGTCCGCGACGATCGCGCGAATCCGCGGGAGCGTGCGAGCCAGTCGACTCGGATCCGGGGGATATGCGGGAACCGCGATGACACCCGCGAACAAACAGCCAAAGAAGCCAGCGATGTACTCGAGCCCCGGCGGATAGAGCAGCAGCGCGCGGTCGCCCGGCCGCGCCCCGCGCGTGATCAGCTCGCTCGCAATCGCCCGCGCTCGCTGTTCGAGCTCTCGATAGGTGCGCTGTGATTCGTCCGATTCGCCGTCTTCGAGAAACACCACGGCGCGCCGATCGGGCGTG
>CBIHQZ010000937.1:0-3409 GCA_966212315.1 uncultured Myxococcales bacterium | reverse complement strand
CACGCCGATGGCGGTCTTGATGAGGAAGACACCGGCAATGCCGATCAGCATCGGCAGTTCGATCTTGCTCGCTGCCGGTGGCGGCGCGCTGCCGTCCGAGGGCTTCGAATTGATCCCGATCTGCGTCGAGCCATCGGCCAAGTGCCTGCTCCGCGAGGCCCATTTGCGCGACCGCGATGGGGCTGTGATCGGTCTCGTATGCGCGCGCGAACACCGCGAGCGCATCGGCATCGCGTCCCTGCCGTCGCAACTCGACCCCTTCGCGCAGGAGAGCTTCTCCGCGATTCGATGGAATCGTGATCGGAGTCTGCTGAGCGAAGCCTGGTTCACACCACGCGACGATCGCCAGCGCGATCGCGACGCGCTTCAAGGAACGCCCAGAATCGGCGCGCCGTTTCGCGTGCGATTCGTTCGCGACGACGTTCCCGTGCGCGCTGGATGGCGACGATTGTTGCGCCCGCCGCGACGAACGGGGTGCGCCACCGGTTCGGGAGGCATCGTTTCGTCAGCCGGAATCACCAGGTCGGGCGGCGGCGACACGGCATTCGGATCATCGGCGTCGGCAACCGCGTCGGCATCGGCAACGTTCTCGCCCACCGCGCCCGCGTCGTCGGTCGCTGCACTGGCGTCGAGCGGCTCGACGGTCAATCCGTTGCCGTCGAGCGCCTCCACAATTGGATTCACGGAGGGCGCGACGACAGCCACATCGGGGCTGACGGCGGGTGCGATCACGATCGGCGGCGATGGCGTGGCAAGCGGCACCGTTGCGTGCGGCGCAGGTGCGGTCGGAGTTCGCATGGCGAGCGCAGCGCCGATCGCACCGGCGAGCCCGAGTGCGAGCGAGATCGCGAGGCCCTTCTTCGTCACGCGCGAACTCGAACGCTTCGTGGGCGATGGCGTCGGCGAAGGACGTCCGTCGAGTTCTCGCGCCGCGGACGACGGGCCGGTGCTCGTCGCGAGATCGAGCGCGTCGATCTCCATCGTCTCGGCGTTCGGCGGCGCGAACAGCGCGGTGGTGCGATCGATGTCCGCGGGCGGCGAGATCATCGGGGGCGGCGGACGGCTCGGGACCGAGATGAACCCGGTCACTTCGTTCATCCCCGGCATCGAACGCTTCGGTGCGTAGGCCCCCGCGAGGGCTTGCATCCACGGCTCGTTCTTCAGCGAAGCGCACCCGAGCACCGCGTCGAGAAACGCGCGCATGTCGGGATATCGCTGCGAACGATCGCGCTGCAGTGCTTTGTGCAGCACGTCGGCGAAACCACGGGGCAGGTCCGGCACCCACTTCTCGAGGCGCGGCGTTTCCTCCCACACGATCTTCACGAGCAACGCGTGATAGTTCTCGTTCTCGTACGGACAGCGCCCCGCGATCATCTCCCACAGCACGACGGCGGTGCTCCACACGTCGGTCTGCTGATCGATGGTCTTGTCGCCGTGTGCTTGCTCGGGCGACATGTACTCGGGCGTGCCGATCGTCGTCCCGGTCTTCGTGATCCCGTCCGACGAGGCCATTTTCACGACGCCGAAGTCGATGACCTTCGGCTGGATCTCGCCGTTGGCGTTGCGCGCGAGGAAGATGTTCGCGGGCTTGATGTCGCGATGAACGATGCCGAGCGTGTGCGCCTCGCGCAGGGCGTCCATCACCGGAATCATGATCTCGAGCGCCGAACGAACCGCGAGTTTCTTCCGCCCGTCGAGCAGCGCGCGCAGGTCTTGTCCCGTCAGATACTCCTCGACGATGAACAGCGACCCGTCCTGAGCGTCGCGACCCATGTCGAGGATCTGCACGATGTTCGGATGCTCGACCCGCGTCGCCGCCCGTGCTTCCTGCATGAAGCGCGCGGTCTTCTCTTCCTCGTCGTCGCCGTCGAGATCGGCCGTCAGCAACTTGATCGCGACACGCCGCCCGGTCCACGTGTTCTCGGCTTCGAACACGGCTGCCATGCCGCCCACGCCAAGCAGTTGCTTGAGCGCGTACTTCTCCGCGAGCGTGGTGCCCACGCGGTCGCGGAATTGTGGACGGAATCCGGTCATGCGCTCGAGTTCGGGCGAGCGTACCTTAGCGTTCGCACCGGAACCACTGCGCGTTGCGTGCGTGCCCGTCGCGGATGGGTTTCGTTGGCGCGTCGCGGTGGTCGCGCGCTACGGTCCGTTCGTGCGAACGCCGTGGTTCCTCATGGGATGGATGGTGTGCGCGGGGTGCTCGGGTCCCTCGACGCCTGACAGCGGCGATACGGATGCGACGATGGATGTCCTCGACGCGAGTGACTCGCTCGAGCTGCTCGACGCTTCGAGCGAGACAGCCGATGCCGCGGCCGACGTGCCCTTCGACGTGCAACCCGCGTCGCTGCCGGGACGATGGCGACTCGTTCGTTTCTCCAGCGTGAGCGCGGGCGGTTCGACCCTTGATCTGACCGATGTCGATCAGAACGTGAACTTCGGCGGCGTCCCCACCTACGCGCGCGTGAACGGCACGCTCTCACTCGAACCCACGCGGATGGTCAGCACCGTCGGCGTCGCAGTCGGCGGCCACGTCTTCATCGCACCCGGCGTGGGGACTGCGGACGCCATGGGTGTCTACGGCAACACCGTCGGCGGCATGCTCGGGCCGATGTCGTTCGAGCCGACGAGCGGGTCGCCGATCGCGTTTCGCACACTCGCCGACGGCACGATCACGATGAATGCATCGCTGCCGATGTTCGGAAACGTCGTGCTCGGATGGCAGCGCATCGACTCGTTCCCCGCGGTGTCGGGGCTCGCGACGCAAGCGCAGATCGTGAGGCTCGCGCCGACGACGGCCGCACCGCTCGCGCATCCGCGCGCAGCACTGGCGTGGGATCGACCGGGGCAGGGAACAGGGTTCGTGATGGCGTCGGATGCGGCGCTCACGTTCATCGGCAATTCACCGACGGCTGCGTTCAACGTCTCCGTCACGTACGTACTGCCCGAGTACACCGCGACGATCGGCGCGACGACGGTCTCGATCGCGCATCTCGTCGTGTACGACGACGCGAACGACAACGGCCGCTTCGACGAAGGCACGGGCACGACGAGTGGCGACGGCGGAACGACGGTCGATGGCGATCCGGTCCGGGGTGTCTCGCGCGTCGTGATCACGGTACGGTCGGTCGCCAATCCGAGCGCTGAATTCCTCGCGTCCGCGTTTCGCGACGTGCCGCCCGGCGTGCAACTCGGTGCGGTGCGTGACGATGCAACGGTTACGCAGGGGCGCTCGGTCGCACCGTTCGATCCCACCCTTCGATTCGCGCTCGATGGCGTGATCGAAGCGGCCGGCACGGCCATCCCCGACCTGCTCTGAACTGAACGAGTGCTTCGACTTTCGATGTCGATCGACGGAGGACGTGATGAAGGTTGCCTTCGGATTCTTGGCCACGATCGTGATGAGTGT
>CBIHQZ010000936.1:0-3410 GCA_966212315.1 uncultured Myxococcales bacterium | reverse complement strand
ATTCGTGTGCCATGCGGTCGATCAGCAGAACACGCAGGGGTGGCGCTGACGCGCAGTTTGCGGCGCGCGTGGCCTCGTGCGCGCGCTCGGCCGAACGAGGCAATCGACTCGACCGGGAGATCAGCGCGCGAGAAGAGAAGCACCTCCCCTGCGCGTCCGAGAGATCAGGCCGGCACTGCGGTGCGCGCGGCGCGATCGGTGACCACCATGCTGCGATCGACCATCACGTGCCCGCCTTCGATGGTGACGGTGTAGTGCGCGAGGCTTCGGGTTGCGAGGCTGCCAGGCTGGATTACGTCGCCATTCGCATCGAAGTGCGACGCGTGGCAGGGACAGGTCGATTGCGACGTCGCGTCCGCCGGGGCCGGCAGAACGCAGCCCTCGTGCGTGCAGGTCGCGCTGTAGGCGAGAAGCCCGTTCGCATCGCGTCCCACGATCACGCTGCCGACGAGCGCATAGTGACCGACCGGATAATCCGTCACAGCACCCGCATCGATCGGCCCGCTCGGCGTCGGATCGCCGCACGCCGGAAGCGCCGAGATCGCCGCACCGGCAACGGCCACGCCCACTGCACCACGGATCAACTGGCGGCGGGACACATCGAAGCGATTCGAATCGTCGTTCATTCCAAGCTCCTGTCGGGGATGTTCGCGTGAAACCCGGATAGCCTAGGGCGAGCGCAGGCACTCCGTCGAGGATGAGTTCTTTTCTGCTGACGAATCGACCGCGAGGTCAGCGCGGGCCACACCGAAATCGCGCATCGTGCGTCGAGAACGGGATGCGACTTCGAGCCTCGATCGCGCGCGCACTCTCGATCGCGTTGGGGCTTTCGGCGACCGCTGCGACGCGCCGCACGCACGCGCAAGAGTCATCGCCCGCGCCGATGGAACCCGATGGCAGCGACGATACACCGAGCATCGCGCCAGCGGTCCCGGCGACCGCGCCCCTCGCCGCGCACCTGCACTTCACCCGCGTCGGCCGCGCGCCGCATTCGCTGCGCCGCATCTGCGCGATCACGCCATTTCACGACGCGGTCTATCTCGCCGAAGCGAACGCCCCGCTCGGATCCGACGGCGCGATCATCGCTCGCTACCGCGCGGATCAAGCGCGCCCGTTCGACATCGCGTTCGATTGGAACCGACCCGGGCAGCCGTCCGCGGGTGGCGGCGGCGGACAGGGATTCGTCCGCATCCGCACGATCGACGGACGCCTGTGGGTTCCCGACGCAGACCCGCCCTACGCAGGCTTCGGCTACGTGTACGGCGGAACCGAAGGCTACGTGTTCGTGAGCGACGCCGACGGGCGCTTCGCCCCCGCACGAGGCGAACATCTGCGACCACCGAGCGCACCCACCCGCGAAGGTCGCGCGGGCGCGGCCGTGATTCCGCGCGCCTACCACGTGCTCGACGTGATCCGATTTCGCGGGGCGATCTACACGTCGACCGGCTCGGTGCCTCCCGGTGAACGCCCCTGGTTCGGCGCATCGCCCGGCGCACTGCACGTGCTCGACGCGCACTATGCGCGGCTCACGTTTCAAGCCGACTACCCGTATCCGTATCGCCCGGGCGTGTGGCGACTCACCTTCATGACCCGCTTTCGCGGGCGGCTCTACGCCGGGATCCAGGACTACGACGGACGCGAGCCGAACGACTTCGTGGTCATCGATCCACCCGCGGCGCGCGCGCTCGTCACGCGCGACGACATTCGCGGCGTTCGCATCACGACTCATGGTGCGACGCACACGTTGCGATGGTTCACCGACGCGGGGCGGCTCTACTGGCTCGGTCTCGAACGCGATGGATCGGTGCCGTTGCGCGTGACCGACGACGGCGATCACTGGCGCACCATCGCACTTCCCCCGGAGCACGGTCGGCCGCTCGACATGCGACGCTTTCACGGCGCATTGGTAGTGCTCACCGAACGTGCGTTGCTTCGCATCGATACGCCGGCCATCGAAGTGCTCGCGACGGTGACCGAAGCCCGCTCGCCATTCGCGCTCACCGACGTGTTCTGCGCCGCGCCGCTCGGCGTGTACCGCGACGCGTTGTTCGTGGGCGGCCAGCGCGACGGCGCACTGTATCGGCTCGATGCCGACTGACCTCACGGTCACTCCGGGTTCCGTCACCCACACCCAAGAACGCCGCGCGCGGTGCATCGAAGAGCGCACCCGAGGGAACATTTCCGCCCGCCCGAACGTCACACTCGATTCGAGGACCCGTCATGCGAAACAACCCGAACCTGCACGAACGACACCTTCTCGAAGCGACGCGCCAGCGGGTGATCTCGCACGATCAATACGAAGGGATTCTCGCGATCGCCCGCTCGATGGCGCACGCGGAGGGCTCGCTCTCCCCCGATGTGGGATGGATTGCGTTCATGCAGGCGGGCGCGGCCGCGGTCGCGGTCGGCATGCCCGGGGTGTTCTTGCTCGACCACATGCGGCGTCTCTCGAATCCCGAGATCGTCGCGTGGTCGATGGTGTGCGGCGTGATCTCACTCGTGGCGGGCATGCTCTTCCGCAAGCGCTCGAGCGCGACGATCGCCGGCGGCGTGCTGATCGCGGCCGCGGTCGCGTTCAGCTGGGGCTTGTTCGCGGGGTCGGCCGCGGCGTTGCTGCAGACGGACTTCGGCTACTTCGGGGGGAGCGACGTGGCCGGCTCGGCCCGCCGCCTCGATACGCTGCTCTTCGCCGATGTCGGTCTGATGGTCGTCGCGGCACTGGTGACCTGGCGAATGAAAGTCCCGGTCGCCGCCGCGCCGGGTGCGATGGCATTCGTGCACTTCGTCGTCGAGTGCGCGCATCGATTCGTCGTCGCGCCGAGCGCGTACTTCGGCGACCGCGCCATCGCGCCCTGGGTGGCACTGGCAGGCGTGCTGCTCGTCGCGAGCGCCCGCGCGATGGACATGCGTCGTCGCGACCGCGAGGACACCGCGTTCTGGGTGCACGGCGTCGGCATCCTCGCCATCGGCTTCGCGCTCACGACCCGCATCGACCGTGATCACGAAGAAGCAACGGTCTGGTCGCTGCTCGCACTCGCCACGATGACCCTCGGCCTCTGGTGGAACCGCCGCGTGTACCTCGCATGCGGCGCGATGGCGTGGCTCGCGTGGCCGGCGATGGGCGTGTCGCGGCACTACGCGACCGAGACGCAGCTCTTCGTCTTCGTGTTCACTGCGGTGACCCTCGCGGTCTTCGCGACGTGGTTCCGCAAGCGCTGGATCGCCCTCGCGCTGGCGAAGCCCGAACGCAACGAGTTGCGCACCGTGTGGGGTTGAGGGTCGGAACCTCACCCCAGCTGCCGCTCGCCCCTCTCCCTCCGACGCCACGGCGCATCGCGCGAACGCAGGCGTCGTCGAAAGAGGGGCTGGAATGTTGGTGCGTATTCGAGCGCAGGGAACGAGATGCGACG
>CBIHQZ010000935.1:0-3422 GCA_966212315.1 uncultured Myxococcales bacterium | reverse complement strand
GATCGCGGCCTGGCGAGCGCGGTTGTACTGCAGCGTGAGCGACCCGATCATCTGCTTCGCGTTCTTGGTCGCGTTGTCCATCGCCGTCATGCGCGCGCCGTGCTCGGACGCGACGCTCTCGAGCATCGCGCGGTAGAGCATGGTCTCGACGTACATCGGCAAGAGGCGCTCGAGCAGCGCGTTGCGATCGGGCTCGTAGATGAAATCGCCCGAGCCTTCCGAGCCGCCCGCGGGCTTCACCGGAATGAGCTGCTCGACGATCACCTTCTGCGAGATCGCGCTCTTGAACTCGGTGTAGATCACTTCGACGCGATCGAACTTCTCTTCTTCGAACTCGCTCACGAGCTGTCGCGCGATCTCCGACGCGCGAGCCGCGCCGCCTTCGTAGGCACCCGAGAAGTCGTGGGTGATCTCGAGCTTGCGGCGACGGAGATAGTCACGCCCCTTGCGACCGATCGTCGCGAGGACGACGTGACCGCCGTCGGGGAGTTCGTCCTGCAGTTCGCGAATGCGGCGGTCCGCCGCGCGCTGCACGCTTGCGTTGTACGCGCCCGCGAGGCCGCGGTCGCTCGTGAGCACGAGCAAGAGCACGTTCTTCGCGGGGCGCTCGCGGAGCAGCAGCGGGGTGTCATCGCCGAGATCGCCGAGGGCGGCCGCCACGTTGCCGAGCACCTCGGTCACCTTGCGCGCGTACGGACGGAGGTCCTGCGCACGCTGCTGTGCCTTGCGAAGACGCGCCGCCGCCACGAGCTTCATGGCTTTGGTGATCTTCTGCGTGTTCTTCACGCTCGTGATGCGGCGACGGATGGCTTTCAACGAAGGCATTGCGCGTCCTCGGGAGATCTCTGAACGGAGCTACGACGAAACAGTAGACGGGTCGATCAACCCTCGACCGAGAAGCGTTCGGCGAAGGCCTTGAGGGCCTTGTTCAACTTGCCCTCGGTGTCGTCGTCGAGCTTCTTCTTCGTGCGAATGGCCGCGAGCGGGCTCTCGCCTTCCGGCATCTCGTCGAGGAACGCGTACAGCTCGCGCTCGTAGCGGTTCAGCTGATTGAGCGGGTACTTGTCCAAGTAGCCCTGCGAACCGGCGTAGATGATCGCGATCTGCTTCTCGACCTGGAGCGGCGCGTACTGCGGCTGCTTCAAGATCTCGGTGAGTCGCTGACCCTTCGAGAGCTGCGCCTGCGTCGCCTTGTCGAGATCGCTCGCGAACTGCGCGAACGCGGCCATCTCGCGGTACTGCGCGAGGTCGAGTCGCAAGGTGCCTGCCACCTTCTTGTTCTTCATCGCGCCGATCTGCGCGTTGCCGCCGACGCGCGACACCGAGAGACCGACGTTCACGGCCGGGCGCTGGCCGGCGTTGAAGAGGTCCGTCTCGAGGTAGATCTGCCCGTCGGTGATGCTGATGACGTTCGTCGGAATGTAAGCCGACACGTCACCCGCCTGCGTCTCGATGATCGGGAGCGCGGTGAGCGACCCGCCGTAGCCCGGCACGGACTTCAGTTCGTAGTCTTTTCCGAGCTTCTCGAGCGCGTGCTCCGCGCTGATCTTGCCGATGTCGCCCGGGTAGTACTTGCCGTCGACGCCCGTCTCGCCGACCGCTTCGCCCTTCTTCACGATGACCCAGTGCTCGGCCATCTTCGCGGCGCGTTCGAGCAGGCGCGAGTGAAGGTAGAACACGTCGCCCGGGTACGCTTCACGACCCGGCGGACGACGGAGCAACAGCGAGAGCTGGCGGTACGCGACGGCCTGCTTCGAAAGATCATCGTACACGATGAGTGCGTGACGACCGCTGTCGCGGAAGTGCTCGGCCATCGTGACGCCGGTGTACGGCGCGATGAACTGCAGCGGCGCGGCGTCCACTGCGGTCGCCATGATGATGGTCGTGTACTCCATCGCGCCGTGCTCCTGGAGCTTCGACACGACGGCGGCGACGGTGGACTGCTTCTGCCCGATGGCGACGTAGAAGCAGTAAACGCCTTTGCCCTTCTGGTTGATGATCGTGTCGAGCGCGACGGCCGTCTTGCCCGTCTGGCGATCGCCGATGATCAGCTCGCGCTGACCGCGGCCGATCGGGATCATCGCGTCGATGGCCTTGATGCCGGTCTGAAGCGGTTCCTTCACCGGCTGGCGCTCGATGATGCCCGGTGCCTTGATCTCGACGCGGCGGCGGTCTTTCGACTCGATCGCACCCTTGCCGTCGACCGGCTGACCGAGCGCGTTCACCACGCGACCGAGGAGTGCTTCACCGACCGGCACTTCGGCGATGCGGCCGGTGCGCTTGACGGTGTCGCCCTCTTTGATGCCCTGCACTTCGCCGAAGATCGCGGCGCCGACGTTGTCCTCTTCGAGGTTCAACACGATGCCGACCAGATCGCCCGGGAACACGAGCAGCTCGCCGGCCATCGCGCCCGCGAGGCCGTGAATGCGCGCGATACCGTCGCCGACCGTGAGAACAGTCCCCGTCTCGGTGACGTCGATCGTCTTGTCGTAGTTCTTGATCTGCTGCTTGATGATCTGCGAGATCTCTTCGGCGCGGAGCTGCATCGTCGTCTGTTCCTTCTAGCGGTTGGACTCGTAAACCTTCACGACGGGAGGAGCGACAGCCGGATCTCTTCCAGCCGGCTCTTCAAGCTGCCGTCGTAGACCTTGTCGCCGATGCGGGTGACCACACCGCCGATGAGCGACGCGTCGGTCTTCTTCACGAGCGAGATCTTTCGTCCCGTGAGCTTCTCGAGGGTCGCGGTGAGCTTCGTGTACTGCGCTTCGGTGAGCGGCGCTGCGCTGCTGACTTCCGCACGAACCTTGCCGGCCTTCTCGTCGGCGAGTTCGCCGAGCGCGATGGCGATGCGCGGAAGGGCGCCGGCGCGGTTGTGATTCGTGATCAGCAGAATCGCGTTCTTCACCAACGGCGAGACGCCGGTCTTGGTGGCGATCTCGTTCATGATCGCGACGCGCGAGGGAACCGGCACGGTCGGGTTCGAGAGGACGCTGACCAACTCCGGGCTCGCCGACACTGCATCGGCGACCGACTTCACTTCGGCGCTGATCTTGTCGAGGCTGTTCGACTCGATGCCGAGTTCGAAAAGAGCCTTCGCGTATCGACGTGCGATGGACTGCGCGCTCATGCCGACGCTCCGCCGCTCTTCTCGAGGTTGTCGAGGTAGTTGTCCGCGAGACGTGCCTGGTCGGCGGGAGAGATCTGCGCGCGGATCGCCTTCTCGGCGCTCTCGTGCGCGGCCATCACCGCCTGGCGAAGGAGATCGTCACGAAGCTGCTTCATCTCCTGCGCGATGGCCGACTCGCCGTCCTTGCGCATGCGCTCGGCACGCACCGTGGCTTCGTCGACGATGCGTTTGTATTCGCTCTCGCCGGCACGCTGCATCTCGCCGCGCATCTTCTCGAGTTCGCTGTCCATGTTCT
>CBIHQZ010000934.1:0-3423 GCA_966212315.1 uncultured Myxococcales bacterium | reverse complement strand
CCGGGGGCAAATCCCAGCGCGGTGCCCTTCGTGAGCCGGCGGTGCGTGAGCGTGAGTTGCGTTCCCTCGGCGACCGGCGCGAGTTCCCACCGCACGACGGACTTCTCGCCTTGCGGCAATTCGGTACGCGGGTCGGCGTTCCACTCGTACTCGTACACGCGCGGCGGATCCCACGTGAGGATCTTGCCCGTCCACACGAACGCTGCCGGGCCACTGACCATGTGCACCGACCCGTTCGGACGGCCGTCGATGGTCGCAGCGGTCATGAACCACTTCTTCAGTTCCGCCGGATCCGTCAGTGCCGCCCACACATGTTCGGGGGCGTGCCGCAGCGTGCGCTGGTACGCGAGCGTCGCGTGATCGCCGTCGATCGTGACGGTGCCGGCGGGCGAGGGGAGAGTCACATCTTGCTTCGTCATCGGGGTTTCCTCTTCGTACGCGGTGCGGTTGCGTCGAGATGCTTCTCGAGTGCGTCGAGTTGTTCGTTCCAGAAGTGCCGATAGCGCGAGAGCCATCGGTCGAGTTGTTCGAGGCCGGCCGGACGGAGCGCGTAGACGCGGCGCTGCTCGTCGGGCGTGACGGTGACCAGCCCCGCTTCGCGCAACACACGCAGGTGCTTCGAGATCGCCGGCTGGCTGATGTGCGGGATGGACGCGACGAGTTCGCCGGCGGTGCGCTCGCGGGTGCGGAGCAAGTCGAGCACGCGGCGGCGGGTCGGATCGGAGAGGGCAACGAAGACGTCCATGAGCGATTGGTTATATAGCCTCATAGTTATATACAGCGCAACCCGAATACATTGCGATCGCGAAGGCTCGCGCCTAGCGCAATCGATCGAGGCGCAGGCGGTCGCGCTCGTCGGTGAGTCGCCACACTGCGAGGGACACGGCGACGACCACGCCGGAAACCGCCGCGCCCGCGAGTAGCAGCATGATGAGAATCTGCGACTCGGCAGCGCGGAGTGGATCCATGCCCGCGAGAATCTGCCCGGTCATGATGCCCGGCATCGTGACTACACCGGCGCCCGCCATTTGGTTCATCACCGGAATGATCCCGCTGCGAACCGACTCACGAACCAATGGGCGAAGCGCGTCGGCGCGCTCGGCACCGAGCGCGAGTTGCGTCTCGATCGCGGCACGATCGCGCATGACGTTCGCGAGCAGCATGTGCAGACCAACGCTCGCCGCGTTGAGCGCCGATCCGAGCACGATGCCGATGATCGGCACGAGGCGCCGCGCATCGCCCCATGCGGCGATGTTCATCGGTGTGCTCGCCAGCGCGAGGCCGGTGATGACCGTCGTCGCGATCGTCATCGAAGCCGCGCCGATGCCGTAGTGCCAGAGTCCGGCGAGTCGCCGTTGTTGTCGCGATGCGACCTCGAACGTCGCGGCCGCGAGCATCATCGCGACGACCGCGGCGGTCATCCACCAGACGTGCGCGCGAAACACGAACCGCAGCACATATCCCACCACGACGAGCTGGGAGACCATCCGCGCTGCGGCGATCCACAACGTGCGGTGGATGCGAAGCGAGAGCGCGATCGAGAGCGCCGAACCGAGCAGGAGTGTCACCGACGCGATCGCGATCTCGGACGGCGAGACGAAGAACGCGCTCACGGACTCTCCGTGCGAGTGACGCCGGTCGCGCCGAGTCGATAGTGGGTCGCATCGAGCCGAAGCGCTTGTTCGCGACTGTGCGACACGACGACGAGTCCGATGCCGCGCGCGCGGACGTCGCGCAGCAGCGATTCTACGCGGGCGGTGGATTCGGCATCGAGGGACGAGGTCGGTTCGTCGAGCAGCAGGAATCGCGGGTCGCGTTCGATCGCGCGGATCAGCGAGAGCCGCTGTCGCTCGCCGCTGGAGAGCCGCGTGGGTTGCGCATCGAGCAGTGCGGGATCGAGTGCGAGCAGCGGCAGTAATGTTCGTACGCGCGTGGCGTCGACGAAGTGATCCGCCACGCGATCGGCCCACCAGCCGGCGTCGGATCCGACGTAGATGACCAGCCGTCGCCATGCCGGTGCGCGCATTCCTTCGCGCGATGCGCCGTCGAGCGAAACGCGTCCGGTGCTCGGCTCGAGGTCGGCGATCATGCGCAAGAGCGAACTCTTCCCCGCGCCGGAAGGTCCCATGATGCACGCGCATTCGCCGGGTGCGACACGAAGGTCGAACGGACCGGGTACCCGGCCGGTGAGGTGCTCGATGCGAAGTCCTTTGGTCATGAGGGCGGCGGAGCCTAGCGCAGCGCCCGTTCGAAGCTGCACGGAGAGGAACAGCCGAGTCGCAACACCGCGTCGAGCATCACGCCGATCGGGTAGACTTCGCCGCATGGGTACGCCTCGCTTCGGGACGCACGGTCGGATCCTTGTCGTCGATCTCGGTACCGGTAGTCACACGATCGAAACCATCGACGAATCGGTGTACCGCCAGTTTCTCGGCGGCTACGGGCTCGGCGCCTATCTCATGTGGAAACACTTCCCCGCGCGCACGGATCCGCTCGCGCCCGAAGCGTGTTTCGCCATCTGCTCGGGACTGCTCACCGGCGTGCGCACGCCCTTCTCGGGACGCATCCAGATCGTGGGCAAGTCGCCGCTCACGCAAACGTGGGCCGACAGCAATTCGGGCGGGAGCGTGGCGAGTCAGCTTCGTGCGGCGGGGTACGACGCACTGCTGGTGAAAGGGCGCGCGGCGCAGCCATCGGTGCTCGTCGTGCGCGACGACGAAGTGCGGATCGAACCCGCCGGCGAGTTATGGGGACGCGAGA
Source organism: uncultured Myxococcales bacterium (assembly GCA_966212315.1). Lineage (GTDB taxonomy): Bacteria > Myxococcota_A > Polyangia > Polyangiales > CBIHQZ01. The sequence goes on along the minus strand of CBIHQZ010000934.1, from coordinate 663 downwards.
TCCCCGAGACGTTCGACACGCTGCGTGCGCTGTACGGCAAGAAGAGCGAGGTCGGCGTCTCCGCGATCGGGCCGGCGGGCGAAGCCGGTGCGCGCATCGCGTCGGTGATGAACGATCGCTACCACGCGTTCGGTCGTCAGGGCTTCGGTGCGGTCTACGGCAGCAAGAACCTCAAGGCCATCGTCGTCGGCGGAACGGGCTCGGTGCCGATCGCGAACGAAACGCGGTTCCGCGCGCTCTGTGACGGCGTGACGAAGCAGTACAAGAGCGACATCGGGTTCCTCATGCGGATCATGGTGTGGTTCTCGAAACCGAAGCGCTACCTCGGGTGGATGTACCGACTGATGACGCGCCTCGGACTCAAGGTCGAAGCGCCGGTCCCCGCGATGCGACAACTGTGGGCGGATCGCGGCACCACCGCGGCCGTGGCGCTCAGCATCGAGAACGGCGACGCGCCGGTGAAGAACTGGAAGGGTGTCGGCTCGAAGGATTTCCCGCTCGCGAGCAAGAGCTACAAGCTCGATGGCGCCGAGATCGACAAGATGATCACGCGGCGATTGAGCTGCGGCGATTGCCCCGCGCCGTGCAAGGGCATCGTGGCGTCGAAGAATCGAGGGCAGCGCCATGTGCGCCGTCCCGATTACGAAACCAACGTCGGCTTCG
>CBIHQZ010000933.1:0-3434 GCA_966212315.1 uncultured Myxococcales bacterium | reverse complement strand
GTGGGGCGCACGAGATAGAGCGCGCTCGACACGTCCATTCCGCCCCCGCCGTCGCGGCGCGGATGGCGCGCAAGCCCGAACGCGGGGCACAGCGAATACCGGGGCCCCGACGGGTGCGCAACGACGTTCGACGTCTCGCGCGCGAGACATCTCGTCACGACCCGTCGCGACGCGAATCTGCATTCGACCGTCTGTGTTCGCGCGCGTAACCGCACCGCGCATCTCGTTCAGCACGTGATCGGTTTCTCGCGCGCGTCTCGACGTGTAGTCTCGGCGGTTCATCGATGACGAAGCCCCGCGCCCCTTCGCACCGCGACGCGCCGTCCACGCACTCCGCCTCGGTCGCGGCTCTCTTCATCGCCGCCACGCTTGCGTGCGCGACTGCAAACGCACAGTCGCGCAGCGCGGAGACCGGTCGCACCGTCGACGCGGCGATGGCCGAGTTCCGAGCGGGTCATTACGGCACCGCCGTCACGCTGTTTCGCGTGGCGTACGACCAGACCCACGAGGCGTTCATTCTTTTCAATCTCGCCGTGTCGTACGAACGCGTCGGCGATACGGAGCATGCTCTCGCGACCTACCGTGAGTTCATCCGCGCGTTGAGCCCGGCCGAAGAGGCGCAGCGGGCACCCGCGCAACAAGCGATCGCGCGACTCGAGGCCGCCCGCACCCCGACCACAGCGAGTGTCAGCGCAGCGCCGACCTCCAGTGCGACTGTCTCCACGCCGCCGATGGCTCACGAGCGCCCGCGAACAATCGCGCCCGAGCGCACGCGAACGAGCGTGTCGCCTTTGCTCGTCGCCGGGGGCGCCGTGGCGGTCGCGAGCGCCGCGAGCGCGATCATCGTGTGGGCGCTCTCGAACGGAATTGCCGATGGCTACGGGCGGCGGTGCGTCGAAGGCACCGGAGCGGCGCCCGCTTCGTGCGACGCGGATCGCATCTCGACGCAGGCGGATCTCGACGTGCGCGGTGGCGTGATCGACGGGCTCTGGGTTCTCAGCGGCGTCGGCGTGATCGGTGCGGCCGTCGGCGTCTACCTCACGATTCGCAGCGGACGCGAGTCCGATGTCCGCGCGGTCATCGGTCCGAACTACGTGGGTGCCCAATGGCGCTTCTGAAAGCACGCAACGCAGGCATCGCGGCACCGGCGCTTCTCGCGGTCGTTTCCGCGTGCTCGTGGACGCTTCCGCCACCGCGCGGAACTGACGCGGCGGTCGACTCGGGCACGCCCGATTCGGTGAGCGTCGATGCGGGGATCGACGTGTTCGATGCAACCGAAGACACGCAGGACGTCGCGATGGACACGGCTTCGACCGATGCGCCGCAAGACGCTGCAGAAGACCTCGCCGACGCGCCCGGGTGCATCCAGCTCGATCACCAGCTCGCGGAAGCGGAGACCGTCGTCTCGCCGTTGACGCCGACGATGAATCACAACCTCCGCATCGTGAACACCTCATCCGCTGGACTCGTCGGCGTGTGGCGGTTCCCGGTGGCCAACGCGATGGCACCCGTCGGCACGACGCGCGTGCGGGTCTTGCTCCATCGGGCGGCGAGTGACCCGGACTGCGGGGGGCCGTGCCCGTCCGGGGGTGGCGACTTCCATCTGTTCACGCTCACGACGCCTTCGTTCGACGAGTTGACCGCGACGTACGCGGAGCGATCAACGGGTGTGCAGTGGGATGTCAGCCCCGGCGGAGCAGACCGTGGGCCGCAGGTGGCGCATACGGCGCTCGTGGATCCGCAGCAGCCGACGCTGGAGTTCACGATCGACGTGGGGGCATTTGCCGCGCTCGGGCGTGCGACCGTGGGCGGCAAGATCGGGTTCATCACAACAGCGTCGCCGTTCCCGTCCGCAGAGCCTGCCGCGTTCACGGCGTATGGGAACGAGCCGGCACTCGCGGGGACGCTCGCGGAGATCTTCTACGAGCAGTGCAACTGAGCGGATCGCTCAGTTCGCGTCGCTGACCACCGCGCCGATACGAATCACGGGCGTGCCGTCGGAGATGTTCGCCGGAGACTCGGGCGGCGAATCGTCGAGGCCCGCGGACATGCGTCGCGCGACGAAGTAGTCGACCAGCGATTGCGCTCGCGCGCGAGAGAGGGCCGCGGACGAACCGTGGCGCGTGACACTGACCAGGATGCGCGCGCCCGGCGGAAGAACGCGGACAGCGGACGCAAGCGCGTTGAGCCCCGGCTGAACGCTCGCCGGAATCGCGCTCTCGTCGGGGAGAAACGTCCACGGCGAGGCGAAGCGAACGACAGCGTCTTCGATGATCACCGCACCAGGGCAGCCGTTGTGCGCCGCGCGACGATCCGGCGCGCCGGCGCGATCGACGCAGTGGTCGGTCGCATCGGGGACGAGGTCGCGATCGCGATCCGCGCGCGGACAGCCGCCTCGATCGGCATCGGGATACAACCCGATCGCTTGATCGGGACAGACGTCGTAGCGGTCCGCGACGCCGTCATGATCGACGTCCGACTCGGGACAACCCGAGTGATGCGGATCCGGATGCTCGCCCGGCGGCTGCGCAGGACAGTTGTCTTCCGAGTCGGGAATGCCGTCGTGATCGCTGTCGGGACGCGGGCACCCGAGTCGTCGCGTGTCGCGAAGATTGCCCATCGGAACGTCGGGGCAGAGATCCACCATGTCGATCACGCCGTCGCCGTCGAGATCACCCGCGCCGCCGTCGGCATCGTGATCGCGGACTTCGCGCTCGCTCGCGACGGGCGGTGGCGCGGGTGGAAGCGTTCGATGCGGCGGCATGCGAAGCGCGAAGTGGAGCACGCCGAAGAGTGACATCGCATCCTGCGGAAACGGATCCGCGCGGTCCTGGAACACGTGGACGTATCGAGCGCTCACGCCGATCGCGACCGGCACCCGACCGCTCAACTCGACGCCCACACCGGCTTCGAGCGCGGGCCGCAGCACCGGTCCGGTCCATCCAGGTCCCGCGTTCACGTCGAGCAGGATGCGCACCGGCGTGTTCGGAATGACGGGCTCGACACGCACGCCGCCCGAAACGAGCAGCAACTGTCCGAGGCCCTGGTCACTGGGATAGAAGCCCATCGCGCCCGAGGCCTGCACACCGATCGGTCCGTAGAGCAACGCACCGATGCGCAGCGCGGCCCACCCGTCGACGCCGGTGTATCCCAGCGTGTCGCGTTGATGACTGCTCAACATCGAGCCGAGACCGCCTTCGACTCGAAGGCTCACCATGTCGTAGAGCGATTGCGCGGACGCCACGCGCGGAAGGCCGATGCACGCACACGCGATCGCCGCCGCGAAGGGAAGAGCGGATGTACGCGTGGCGCTCATCGCGGGCTCAACGAATCGCGCTCGTGTCGCGCGCGAAGCCGATCACGTTGAGACGCTCGGGGGAGAGATCGAACTTCACGCGCTGCCCTATCTCGAGCGGCACGACGGTGCGCGGTCC
>CBIHQZ010000932.1:0-3436 GCA_966212315.1 uncultured Myxococcales bacterium | reverse complement strand
GTTCTTCTTCTCGTATCCCTCCCGCAACACGAACACCGCGAACGTGAACGCGTACGCACCCGCGACGTCGATCGCGTAGTGCAGATGCGCGAGGAACACGGTCGCCACGACGACCACGTGCGCGCCGAGCGCGAGCCATCGCACGCGCGGTCGATGCCAGAGATAGAGCACCAGCAAGAACGTCGTCGCGGTGTGTCCCGAGAAGAACAGATCCTTGGTGAGATACGCGTTGGCGGTGTTGCGACCGAACACGCCGAACGGCGAGAGCAGGTCGTAGTAGGCCTCGAGGAACGGCTGCCCGCGTACCCCCGGGCCCGTGTGCGCCGGATCGGGCGGACCGAGTCCGGTGAGTGCGATGCACACGCCGCGCACGAGCGACACGATGCCGCCGGTGACCATGTAGCGCACCCATCGACGCGGCTCGGTCCAGAGCAGCACGATCGCAAGTGGCATGTAGAGCACGAGCCACGCGAGATAGTTCACCCGCGAGATCCACGCGACATACGGCACGTGCGCGAGAATCGAGTCGGGCACCGTCGGCGAGGGGCGGCCTTCGTTCCAGAGCGCCATCGCCGTCATCACCGCGTAGCTGAACGCGCGGAACGCGAGCGCGAACGCAATGGCCGGAAGCGCCGCCCACAACGCAGAGACTCGCGCGCGCACGCTGGCGTCGGCCGTCGAGCGCGCGGCGAGCGTTGTCATCGCGCCAGCATCTGCGCGGCGTCGAGTCCGGGAGCACGCGGCGCTCGCGCGAGACGAATCACGAGGTCGGCCATCTGCCCGACGGTCCAGTGGAACTGCTTCTCGCCGAGCGAGGTGATGTCGAAGTCGGGCGCCGAATTCATCATGTCGATCGCGTAGGGGATGCCGTCACGAATCGCGAACTCGACGGTGTTCATGTCGTAGCCGAGCGCGTGACAGATGGCTTTCGCGTCACGTACCACCCGCGCTTCGAGTTCGGGCGAGAGCGCCGGCATCGTGCGCGAGGCTTGTACGTAGCGATCGAAATGCGAGAGGCGCGGATCCCACAGCGCGGGGAGAACGTTGTCGCGACCGATCACGATGCAGCGCACGTACTGCGTCCACTCGATGGACTCCTGCGCGATCATCGTGAGCCGGCCGGTCTTGTCGAACACGCTGAACATCTCTTCGCGCGATTCGACGCGATACACGTCGCGCCAGCCACCTCCCCAGTGCGGCTTCATGAACATCGGAAACCCGAGTTCGCGAACCATCGCGTCCCACGAGAGCGGGTAGCGAAGGTTGTGCAGCGAGGCATCGCTCACGTCGCTCCCGTACGACTTGCTCGGCAGTACGACCGTCTTCGGCACCGCTACCCCGAGCGCAGCCGCCAGCGCCGTATCGAAGAACTTGTCGTCCGCGATGCGCCAGAACGGATTGTTGATCACGTGTGCGCCCTGCAGCGCCGCGTACTTGAGATACGGCTGGTAGCACTGGACGTCGTGCGAGATGCGATCGATCAGGACGTTGTAACGGAGCTTCTCGCCCACGTGCGTGATGTCGACCTGCGCGTACTCGGCCGTGATGCCGGCAGCGCGTCCGTTCACCTCGGCAATCAGCGCGTCGGGAAAAGAGCGTTCGCGGCCTACCAGCAGTCCGACCCGAAGGGTTTCCATGAACACGCTCGCTATCACGATCGGCGGCCGGTGTTGAAGCGGCGATCGAGCGCACGTTCGGGCTTGCGGCCCGTCCCTTGCGAAGAACACGAGGTGCGGTCGCTCGACGATGCGAGTTCCACCGCGGAGGTAACGACCATGACGACTTCGACACGTTGGGTTCACTGGCTCGGCACGAGCGCGTTTGCCGCGATGATGGTGACGGGCTGCGTGCGCACCACGACCGTGCGCTCGGCGAGCACCGCGGCGACGCCGAACATTCGTGAGTCGCGCATTGCCGGGCCGTACGTGCCGAGCGGGACGCATTTCGCGGTTCGTTCGACCGCGGCGCTCGATTCGGCGACCAGTCATGTCGACGACGCATTCGAAGGCGTGCTCGTGGCGCCGCTGCGTGACAGCCGAGGCGGCATCGTCGCCAACGCCGGCGATCGCGTGATCGGACGCGTGCAGCAACTGCAGTCGGGTCGCTACCCGCTCATCGTTCTCACGTTCGACGGCATTCGTACCGCGTACGGCATTCGGCCGCTGTCGGTTCGCGTGTCCGACGCCGAGCGCGTCTATTACACGGTCGGCGAGCGCGAAGTGATGCGCCCCATCGGTCCGTATTTCGGCACGGCCGTGTACGTCCCCACCCACGGACAGCCGTTCAGCGTGGCGTACGGCGACGTGAACGGCGGCATCACGACGCCCGAGTCGTACGTCGGTCGACCGCGCAATGTGCGCATCGAGTCCGGTGGACTCGTGACGCTCCAGCTCACGCGCCCGCTCGTCGTGCGCTGATCACCGCACGCACCGGTCGGCGTTCGGCCCGCGCACTGCATTGATTCGACGCATTCGAACGATGCAGTCGCGGCGCCTCGGCGCGAAAGGATGGTGGGGGAATCATGGCGGCGAATCGACAACGCGAGGACGCACGCATCCAGGTCATCAACGGACTGTGCGGGCGCGACTACGACGCGATCGAAGCGTACGAGTCGGCGATCGATCGCCTGCACGACGCGGAGGATCGCGAACAGCTCCGGATGTTCCTCGCCGATCACGTGCGGCATACGCGGATGCTCTCGGCCGCGGTGCATCGGCTCGAGGGTGCCGCGGCAACGCGAGGGACGCTGCTGCGTTATCTGGAACGCGCAAAGGTGATCCTCGCATCGGCGCTCGACGATCGCGCGATCTTCGCCGCGCTGCGATCGAACGAATCGGCGATGACGTCCGCCTACGAGAAGGCGGTCGCGAACTCGGCGATCGACGGCGAATTGCGCGAAGTGCTCGAGACGCACTTCGAGGACGAACGCCGGCACAAGGCGTGGATCGACGCGCGCACCGAATCGTTCGCGCGCCGTTCGCAGCACGCCTGACGCTAGTGCGCGAGGTACTGGTGCAATCGCGCGCCCTCGCGCGCGCGGAACGCGATGCACTGCTCCGCGGTGTCGACGGCTTCCTGCAACCCTCGCGTGGCGCCTTCGACGTGTGCGAGACGCGGTTCGAAGAAGGTTCGCTCGGCTGACAGTTCCTCCGCCGTGCACGCGCCCGATACGATGCCACCGAGATATCCGATGGCCTCCCCGGGGAGGCGCGCGCGCAATCCGTCGAAGTGTTCGTGGACCCACCCGGTGACGGCGACCCGGCGCATCGGATGGCTCCACGCGGAGTACACGAGTCGCAGCGCGTCTTGCAGTCGCACAGCCGGCGTGAGCGACAGATCGAGCGACTGCCGCAGTACGGTCGCGTCGCCGAAATTCGCGAGCCCGGAGAGCGCGATGGTTCGATCGGTGGGGGTCGGCGGATGCGCGAGCAGGTTC
>CBIHQZ010000931.1:0-3438 GCA_966212315.1 uncultured Myxococcales bacterium | reverse complement strand
AACTGCTGTCGCTCGGCGACCGCGGCCTTGCGTGATTCGTCGAGCTTCCAATACGCGCGCTCGGCGGCGATGCGACGGGCACTCACGTCCCCGCGCGCGGTCGCACCGGGCGGTGTGATGCGCCGCGTGCGAATCGCGATCAGCGGGCGCTCGCCGCGTGTTGCTGCGCGCGCGCTCCCGGGCGTCGCGAGGAGCGTGACACCGGGGACGATCAGATCGAACGCGCCGGTCGGCAGCGCGGGGAGGGTGATCGCACGCGTGACGAGCGCTCCGCGCGCGTGGACGATGACCTGCTCGATGCGACTCTGGCAGACGATCTCGGCGACGGAGGGCATGGTGGGCACGGTATCAGACACGGCAGTGCGCACTGGATTGGGAGGTGGCGGAGTGCGCGCGTCACCTCACCCCCGCTGCCGCGTGCCCCTCTCCCTCCGACGCCCCCGCGTCGCACGCGAACGCCGGCGTCGTCGAGAGAGGGGCTCGAACGATGCGGGCGAGGGACGAGAATTGTCGACAGGTGTGGGTGGTGGGCGGGGAACGCACGGGGAGAAGGTGGTTACGGGGATGCGACGGAGCGCCTGATCGCATCGCGAATCGCCCACTCACCGCACGTCATCATCATTCCAGCCCCTCTCTCGACGTCGCGCTGAGCTACGCGCGACGATCGCGCGCGACGGAGGGAGAGGGGCGAGCGGCAGCTGGGGTGAGGTCCTTCGCCGTCACGATCTGCATCGCGTCATCCGGTGCAAACGCGCGTCCATCGAAGTCGCCATGCCGCGACGTGAGCCGCAAGCCACCGAGCGCAAGGAGCGCACGCAACTCGTTCGGGAAGATCTGCCGCTGCGAAAGAAGCGTCTCGACCACTTTCGATCCGCGCGGCGCACCCTCGGCCGGTTCGAAGCGAATGGTCACGTGCTGCACTTGCTTCACGGCGTCGTAGTCGAATCGCTCGGCGTACTCGATGCGATGCCCGAGCGTCGGATGACGAAACCCGCGGCTGCGATACCACCGCTGCGGATCGCGCGTGAGTTCCCGCAGGCTCGGCATGCGCACGTCGAATGCGAACGTCCCGTCGGGCGCGAGATGCGCGACCACGCTCCGGAAGCACGCCGCGAAATCGTCGGGTTCGTACAGATGCAGCAACACGTTGAACGGCGCGAGCACGAGCGGGAAGCGGCGATCGAGCGCGAACGACCGCATGTCCGCATGCTGGAAGACCACCTTGCCGTGACCGTTCCGCGGCGAGAGTTCGGCGCGCGCATTCTCGCGACCCCGCGCGAGCATCGGGCGCGATGCATCGAGCACCACCACGTCGAAGCCGTGCTTGGCGATCTCGATCGCGACGCGACCGCTCCCGCCGCCGATCTCGAGCACCGGGCCGCCATGCCGTTGCGCGAGGCGCAGGTAGTACTCGATGTCTTCGCTGCGCGTGCGATAGGTGAAGTCGTAATACCCCGCGTCGGCGTAATGCTCGCTCGCGCCGCGCGCGATCTCGAGTCGTGATCGAGAAGCCATCAGAACGTTTCCCACGTGCGCTCGGCGACTCGCCACGCGCCGTCGACCATCTCGAGCACGAAGGTCTGTCCGCGCCGGCTGTCCACATCGGTGCCCGGGAAATTCGCGTACGAATGCCCCTGCCCGCGCACTTCCTTGCGCGCGCGTCCGTCGGCAGTGGCGGGCAGATCACGGATCTCGATGTGCTCGAGATCGACGTGCGTCGCGTCCACGTACGTGCGCGTGTGCCGGTACTCTTCCATCTGCTGTGCGTTGAAGTTCGCGACCTCGGCGATCTCGTGCTCGGCGCGCTCGCGCATTCCGCCGGTGGCGAGATCGCGCGCGTCTTCGTAGCGCGCACGCATCCATGCGCGCAGGAATCGCTCGGCGACGGCGGGCGGCGAACCGGGCACGTAGTGATCGACGTCGGTCACCGGCGTGGGCTCCGAGACACGTCGCTCGGCGCTCGGCGTGATGGGGTGCGCGCGCGGGCGACCGTTGCCGCGACCGAGCAGTACGATCGCCGCCACCGTGACCGCAGTGACCGCGACGGCGATGACCGGCAGCGGCCGCACCGTGCGATCGCCGACGGACGTCGATGCGGGCCGCGCAGGCTCGGCGGGTGTTTGCGATTCGCTCACGGTGCCCTGCATCTACGCCGTCCCTCGGGCCGCGAGCAAGCGATCGATTAGCTCGGCGAAACCCGCCCCGCAGCGGGCGTCGGTCACGAACTTCGGCCATGCGGTCATCTTGCCTTCGAACGCGCGTACGTTCGCCACGCCGACGCTGTGATCCATTGCACGGAAACACCCCGCGTCGTTCGGGCTGTCACCCGCGAAGAGCCAGCGCGACTGCACCATCGTCCCATCGAGTCCCACGTCGTTCGCCGCCGCGACCAGCCCCTGGAACTTGTCGGGCGCGCGCGCTGCGACGTGCAAGTGCACCGTGCTCGCGACCGTGAAGAGTCCGGCCTCGGTAGCGATCGCCATCGCTCGCGCCACCACGTCGTCGGGTACGTCGGCGGCTTCGTGAAGATCGAGCGCGACGTCGGTTGCACGCAGCGTGAGATCTTTCACGCGCGCGAGTCCGCCGAATGTCTGCACCAGGTGATCCACGGTTCGTTCGACGCGCGCCATGCCCGCGAGGCGAGTGGCTTCGTCCTCGAGAAACGCGATTCGCACCCGGCCTTGTTCCCGCACGGCCCACGCGCCGCCATTTTCGGTGACCACCGCCCGCACCGGGAACATCCGCGCGAGCACATCGCCCCATCCGAGCGGGCGGCCGGTGCACACGATCACGGGGATCTTCGCGCGCGCGAGACGATGCAGCGCGTCGAGCGCGACGGTGGGAAGGACGCCGTGATCGGTGAGGGTGTCGTCCAGATCGCAAGCGACGCCGGCGATGGATGCGAGCGTGGCGTCGGGCAATTCGTGAAGCGGGCGCATCGGCGCGCGATCCTGCCTACATCGCGCCGTGCGTGGAAGAGCGGGCACATGGCGCGCGCGCGAACGGTGTTAGAGTCGCGCCCGGAGTCACGCCATGGAACAGAACGAACGAGAGCAGCGGCTGGAGAAGCTTCGTAACTCAGCCGAAGAGTGGGTGGGGGCGCACGATCCGGGTCTCGCATTGGGCGGGATGATCGAGACCGCGTTCCTGATGGCCGCAGCGGACGGCGAACTGAGCAGCATCGAACAAGAGCAGCTCGTCGCCACCATCGAACACATCGCGGGCGAGAAGTACGACGCCGATCGCATCCGCGCGATGCTCGATCAGCTGCTCGAATCGCTCGAGGCCGATGGCTGGGAGACGCGCATCAAAGCCGTCGCCGGCAGCCTCGCGGATCCCGAAGCGCGCCGGAACGCGTATCGCCTCGCGGCGGGCGTGTCGTTCGTCGACGGCGAAGTACAGGAGAGCGAAGAGCGCTTGTTCGGTCTGCTCGCGCAG
>CBIHQZ010000930.1:0-3439 GCA_966212315.1 uncultured Myxococcales bacterium | reverse complement strand
CGGTGCATGCGGCGTGGCGTGCTCGACGAACAACATCTCGCGCGCCTGCGCGGGCGGCTCGTGGGGAGCCGGGACTTGCAACGCGGGCTTCGCGGACTGCAACGGCAACAAGCAGGCGGACGGCTGCGAGACGAACGTGAACACCAACGTCAACAATTGCGGTGGCTGCGGCGTGGTGTGTTCGACGAACCACATCACGGCATCGTGCACGGCGGCGACCTGCAACGGGACGTGCGCGACGGGCTTCGCGGACTGCGACAACAACCGTCAGTCCAACGGCTGCGAGATCAACACGAATACCGACGCGAACAACTGCGGCGGCTGCGGCATCGTTTGCGGCGGCGGCATGAGCTGCAACGCCGGTCTGTGTGTCGCGCCGAGTTGCAACGCGATCCACGCGGCGAACGCGTTGGCGCCGAGCGGCGTCTACCACCTGCTCACGGGCGGCGTGGGGTGGGACGCGTACTGCGACATGGTCACCAACGGCGGCGGATGGACGCTCATCCTGAAGCAGGCCGGCAACAGCGCCGCATTCGCGACGAACAGCGGAATGTGGACGAGCGGCACGCTGCTCAACACGACATCGACGGATCTGACGCGCACGGAGGCCAAGTTCCACGGCTTCGTCGACATGCCCGTCACGTCGGTCATGATCGGCTTCGACAACGGCGCGGCGACGATCTCGTACGCCGCGTTCAACACGGCCGGCCCGGTCATTCCGCTGCTGAACACGTTCGGCGGCGGCGCGTTCGTTCCGTTCACGAGTTCGTACACATTCGCGGCGCGACAGTCGCTCCTCGGGTTGAACGCCGCGTTCGCGGTGCAGCCGAACTGCAACCAGGCCGGTTTCAACGTGCCGATGGCAGGTGCCACCGGGCCGGGCGTTCGCGTCGGACTCGCCGGCAATCAAGAGGGTGATTGCAACTCCAACGACTCGGTCGTCGGTCTCGGCGCGCAACACGTCGTAGGCGGTTGCAGCTACGGCGCGACGCCCATCGCGAGTGCGGGCAGCAACTGCTCGTGCGGACCGTGCGTGAATTTCGCTGGCTTCGGCGTGGCCGATCCGGCCGTCACGCAGGCGTTCGGTTACCTCTTCATCCGCTAGTCACACCCGCGCCGGGCGGACGACCTCCGTTCGCCCGGCCTCATTTCCCTCACGCTCGAAGATCGCAGTTCGCGCCGCTTACTCCACGATCTGGACGAAGCGCGCCATCAGCGTCTTCCGACCCGCCGACTCGAACTCGATCTCGTATTTCAGCGATTCGCCGTCGCCCATCGTCGCGAGCACCGTGCCGACGCCGAAGGACTTGTGCTCCACGCGCGTCGGACCGCGCGAGGAGTCGGTCGCGGGCGCGGGCTCGGGCGCTTCTGCGCGCGTCACGCTGGGTGCGGTGTCGAGTCGCTCGCGATCGTACGAGCCATCGTCACGCCGGCGTAGCAGCCACGCTTCTGCACCATCGCCGACCACGATCGTTCGAGCATCCGCTGCCACCGCGAGGGCCGGGTAGCCGTTCGTCGCGAGCAGCGTCGTCTCGATCGTTTCCACCGTGCGCATTGCGTCGATCGCGATGCGGCGCACATCGACGCGCGATGTGAAGTCGGTTCGCTCCGTCGCGATGAAGCACTCGTCGCCGCGCACGACGATCGGGCTCGCGGGGCCCTCGATGACCATGGCGCCGAGGTGTTTCCCGTCGCGCGCGAATGCGTTGATCGCGCCGCTGCTGCGTCCACCACCGTGCGCCACGATCACGCCGTCGCGCGTGAGTGCCGCGTAGATCTCGGTTTCGGGGAACTCCACCGGCACGCGCAGCACGAACGTCGGTTTCGCATCGCCGGCAATCCATCCCACGACGATCCCGCGCTCGTTGTCGACTCCCGCGACGCCGTACTCGTTCGCGATCCATTCCCACGACGCGGACAGCGACCGCGATGTCGAGAACGTCGGCGTACTCCAGACGCGCCCCTCCGCCGACGGCCACTCCACCTTCTTCGGCGCCGCGAGGGGGAAGTACTCCGCGAACGAGTCCCACTCGGGAGGAAACTCGTTCTTCACGATCGACGTCATCGCGCGGACCGCCACCATTCGCTCACCGGCGCGATCGACGATCGCGATCGCATGCTCGTCGTCGAGAAAATGTGCCGCGTATGCAGACGTGATGCGCGGCGCCCACGGCTCGAGACGAAAGAGCGACAGCGCGGCGTGCGCGCGGGCCCATACGTGCCGGCCATCGGGCGAGACCGCGAGGGGCGCGCGATCGAAGCCCGAGGTCAGAGGCGTCGCGGGAATCTGCTGCCTCCCTCCCGCGGTGAAGACCGAGAGTCCGTGACCGTCGAGCACCAGGTGCCGCACGCCATTCGTCCACACGCGCATCCCGCGATCCTCCCGGACGTTCACCGCGCGGGTCAATCGGTGTCGATGTGCATCGCCCTGCGGCTTTTTCGCGCTCCGCGCGCGGATGTGGCAACCACCCCACGATGGCCTCTCGGGTTCGATCCGCCGGTGAATTCGGTTCGCATGCCGCATCGCGCGCGGGCGTGATCGATTTGCCCGCGAAAGTTCCGCTCCAGCTCCGCACGCCACGCAATGCGCCGATTGCCGCGCCTCCGCTGCCGGCCGATCTCGCTGCGGGCGAGCCGCAGCCGGAAGCGAAGCGTCACGAAGTCCTCGGACTCATCGTCCTCTCGTCGGGCATCATGCTCGGTCTCGCGCTCGCGAGCTTCGACACGCGCGGTGGCCACGACTGGTGCGGTCCCATCGGCGCGTCCGTCGCGGAAACACTCATCGCGTTGATGGGCACCGCCGCCGTGCTCGTGCCGTACTCGTCGCTCGTGCTGTCGGTTCGGCTATTTCGCCGAACGGTGAAGCCGTTTCGTCTCGTTCACGCGATCGGAACTCTTTCGATCATGGGAACCATCGCGGTCGGACTTCATCTCGCGTTCGGCGAGCGACTGATGCTCGGTCATCTCGAGCCGGGTGGACTGATCGGCGCCACGCTCGGCGAACTGTTGCGCGGACTGATCGGCACGGCCGGTGCGCATCTCGTGACGCTCACTGCGCTGCTCGTCGCACTCGTACTTCGCACGCGGCTCTCGGTCGTGTCGTTCGCTTCGGGTGCCAAGACCGCGAGCATCAAGGGCGGCGTCGTCGCGAAGGAAGGGATCGCAACGGTCGCGCGCGCGTGGAAACAGGCGCGTGAAGAAGATCAGCGCACTCGTCCCGCGCACGAACTCGCGTCGGCGCCGCGTGTCGATGATGCGGAAGCGCGAACCGAGGAAGCACTCGCAGATCTGTTCGATCGCGAGCCGATAGACGAGGCGAAGGCCGGCACGCGCGCAGGGATCATGGCGCTCCTCGCGGCGGCGGATCAGACGCACGACATCGCGCCGGTAAAGCCGGGAACGCGGGGCAAGAAGAAGTCCGACGACAAGTCCGAGGCTG
>CBIHQZ010000929.1:0-3440 GCA_966212315.1 uncultured Myxococcales bacterium | reverse complement strand
CGACCAGCTGCTTGAACGGTTGCAACGTGCGCTGGAGAAACTCGCGCACGACCTGGTCGAGCCGATGCGGAATGCACTTGTTCGGATCGACGAGGAACGACGCGAGCATCGTGTCGGCATTCGCGCCACGCAGCGTGATCCCGCGCTGGCCGAGCAGGATCCACAGCGTTTTGACGTTGTGCACGATCTTCGGAAGATCGCCGCTTTCGAGATACGGCCGCGCGATCTCGAGGCCCGCATCGCCGAGTGTCTTGCCGGCGCCGCGAAGGGGCAGATACGCGGCGTGCCCCGGCTCGCGCGCGAATGCGAGTCCCACCAGCTGCGCGTGCACCGGTGATGCCCCGTCGTAGAGCGGCGCGATCGCGACCGACCCGGTTTCGAAGAGCTTCGCGAGGGTTTCACGCGCGAGATCGACGGTGTCGCAGTTCACGTAGTCCGCCGCTGTCGCGGCGGCAGTGCCGTCAGCGCCGCCCGCGGGCGCATCGCTCGAGAGCAGCGAGTTGAATTCCAGTTCGCGGTAGAGCGCATCGACGCGCGCGATGTCGACCGCCGGAATCTTGAGATCGTCGAGTGTGACCGCGAGCGGGACGTTGGTGTCGATCGTCGCGAGGTCCTGCGAGAGCATCGCCGCCGCGCGGTTCTCTTCGAGCGCCGCGCGCTGCTTGCCCTTCAATTCGCCGATGCGTTCGTAGATGCCGTGGAGCGAACCGAACGTCGCCAATAGTTTCGCCGCGCCGGTCTGACCGATCCCCGCGACGCCGGGAATGTTGTCGACGCTGTCGCCCATGAGCGAGAGGAGATCGACGATCTGCGCGGGTCGAACGCCCCACTTCTTCATCACGAGTTCTTCGTCGTAAGTGACGTCGCGAAGGGTATCCATCATCTTGATGTGCGGACCGATCAGCTGCGCGAAGTCCTTGTCGCCGGCGACGATGAGCACTTCCAGTCCCGCTTCGAGGCCCTTCTTCGCGAGCGTGCCGATGATGTCGTCGGCCTCGTAGCCGGCCTGACGAAGAATCGGAAAGTCGTGCGCGGCGACGACGCGGTCGATCCATTCGAGCTGCGCGCGTAGTTCGTTAGCGATGGGCGGGCGCTGCGCTTTGTACGCGGGATATTTCTCTTCGCGCAGCGTGATGCCGGGCGCATCGAAAACCACCGCGCCGCGATCGATCCGCCGGCTCGCGAGGAGCTTGCGGAACATCGTGGCGAAGCCGTAGGTGGCGTTGGTCGGAAGGCCGCTGGCGGTGCGGAAATTCGCGGGGATCGCGAAGTACGCGCGGAAGATCAGCCAGCTGCCATCGACGAGGATGAGTCGCTCGGTTGCCATCGCGACGTTTGTAGCGCGGATCGCGCGGGAGCGAGAAAAGGTCGCTGCAGGTGTGGTGCGGTCGCCGCGATCACTCGCTCGCGGCGTCGGTCACATCGGTGACGTCGCAGATCGTCGGCATCTCGCCGGGCGCATGCGCGCAGTGCACGGGATCGACGAACACGTCGGGCACGACATCGTCTCCGCGACACGCAGAGAGCAACGAAATCGTCGCGACGCACACGGCGAACCACGACACGCGCCTTCCGGGACTCGTGATTGCGTGCGCGCGTTGCATCGGCTCCCTGGTTAGCATTTCGACTGCATCACTCGCCAGCGTGCAGCCGCGCTCGTCGCTTCCCGCATCGCGCCGCATTCGCTACCCTCGCGCGCGCTCGATGTTCCACACCGCCCTGGCATTCCTTGTCGCCGCGTCTCTCTCGTTCGCGGCCTGCACGAGCGACGAACCCGTGTGCGTCGCGGGGGACCAGCTCGGATGCCGCTGTGGCGACGGGGCTTACGGCCATCAGACCTGCGACTCGAGCGGTCACTACCCGACCGTGTGCGACTGCGTCGTCGGCGCCGTTCCCGACGCCGGCAGCAACGAGTAGTCGCCGTTCAGCGATCCCAGCGGAGCGTGACGAACAGCTGGCGATCACCGCCGGGGTGAATGCCCTCCGTCGCGCGCGAGGAGATGTACTGCATCCCGAGAATATTCTTCGCACCGAGCGTGATGCCGAGTCCGGTGTCGCGATGCGTGAAGCTCGCTTGCGCGTCGAGGCCGTAATACGCGGGGAGAATGCCGATGCGACCGTCGACGCTCTCGGTCGGTGTGTTCGCGATGTCCGCGAATCGATCGCTCGCGAAGCGCCACGCGACCTGCGCGCCGAAGCCGATCGGATGCTCGACGCCGAGCGCTGCCACGACGGTGTGCGGCGACACGTACGGAATGAAGTGCCCGTCCTCTGGGCCGCCTTCGAGGCGTGCGTCGACGAACTGATACTGCGCGTTCACGTACACGTTGGTCGCGATGCGCGCGAGGTGCCCGAAGTCCGCCTGCACCAGCGCTTCGGCACCGAGGTGACGGGCTGCGTCGCGGTTGATCCATCCGGGCGCACCGCCGCGGTCACCGAAGACGACGGGCTGGAAGCGCTCGATCCAAAAACCGGTTGCTTCGATGTGGAGGCCGTCCGCGATCTGCACGCGCGCACCGAGTTCGGTGTGCACGCTGCGTTCGGGATTCAGTACGACGGGCGTCGCGCCGCGGACGGATTCGAGTGCCTGATCGAAACGCGTTGGCATCCATCCCGCGTGCGCGCCGGCGAACAACGTGAACGCGGGTTGCACGAACGCGATCGTCCCGCCCGGAAGCAGGCCGACGTTGCTCCCTTGCGAGCGGTTGTACAGATCGATGCCGTCGAGACGACGCGTGAGGTTGCTGAACGAGAAGCTCTCGAAGCGGATCGCTGCGGTGACCTGCCACGCTTCGGTGAGATAGAGACGATCGGCGAGGTATGCCGCGACGCCGAACCCTTCGTGCACGTTCGCGGAGTCGACGTTGCCGCTGCGCGCGAATTGCGAATTGCCGTGGAGGCGTTGCAACTCGGCGCGTTCGAATTGAACACGTCCACCGATGTCGAGTTCGTTGCGAAAGCCCGCGAGGCGGAAGCCGGCTTGCAGCCGCGGCTCGAGGCCGATCACCTGGTACACGTCCGCGGTCGAACGATTCTCGTCGCGGAAATACAACGCGCCGCCGGGTGTGCTCGTGTCGCCCTGGATTCGTGCGTACCAGAGCGCGTCGACCGGAGCGCGATCGAACTGCTGCTCCCAGGTGCTGCGTTGATACATCGTGCCGTGCAGCACGGTGCGAAGACGGATGTTGTCGGCGATGCGAAAGTCGTGAACGAGCGCGGCCGCGTAGCGACGGAGCCGCATCCAGTCGTTGGGCGTCAGCGCGAACGAACGATAAGCACCGCTCGCATTCATCGGCGCGGTGAGACCGACCGACGAGACCTGCGCACCCTGATCGAAGACGTCGAGTCGCGCGGTGAGATCGGAACGCGGGCCGAGTTCGAGTCGAAATCGTCCCATCACCTGCGTGATTTCGAACGGCTCGTTGCGCGGCCCTTCACCC
>CBIHQZ010000928.1:0-3448 GCA_966212315.1 uncultured Myxococcales bacterium | reverse complement strand
CCGGTGACTTCCTGACCGAGCACCAGCGTGTGGATGTCGTGCGTCCCCTCGTACGTGATGACCGTCTCGAGGTTCAGCATGTGGCGACCGATCGGGTACTCGTACGTGATCCCGTTGCCACCCAGGATGTCGCGACACATCCGCGCCGTCTCGAGCGCCATGTGGACGTTGTTACGCTTCGCGAGGGAGACCTGCGAAGGCGTCATTTTCTTCTCTTCCTTGAGTCTCCCGAGTCGCCAGCACACGAGCTGAGCCTTGGTGATCTCGGTGAGCATGTGCGCGAACTTCGCCTGCACGAGTTGATACCCCGCGATCGGCCGCGAGAACTGCACGCGGTGCTTCGCGTAGTCGACGGTCGAGTCGAAGCACGCCTGCGCCGCACCGATGACGCCCCACGAGATGCCGTAGCGGGCCTGCGTGAGACAGCCGAGCGGACCCTTGAGCCCTTCGACGTTCGGCAGGATCGAGTCCTCGCCGACTTCGACGTCCTCGAGGATGAGTTCGCTCGTGATCGACGCGCGGAGCGAGAACTTTCGCTCGATCTTCTCGGCGGTGAAGCCCTTCGCGTTCGTCGGGACGATGAAGCCGCGGATCTTGCCATCCAGCTTCGCCCACACGATCGCGATCTGCGCGATGTTGCCGTTGGTGATCCAGCGCTTCACGCCGTTGATGCGGAAGCCCTTCGACGTGCGCTCGGCCCGCGTGATCATGCCGCCCGGGTTCGAACCGAAGTCCGGCTCCGTCAGACCGAAGCAGCCGATGATCTCGCCGCGCGCCATGCGCGGGAGGAAGTACTGCTTCTGCTCTTCCGACCCGTACGCGTAGATCGGGTACATCGCGAGCGCCCCCTGCACCGACGCGAACGAGCGGATGCCCGAATCGCCGCGCTCGAGTTCCTGCATCACGAGCCCGTACGCCACGTCGGTCATTCCCGCGCAGCCGTACTCCTGCGGCAGCGATGCGCCGAGGACACCGAGCTTGCCGAACTCCTGGATCAACTCCGTGGGGAACGTGCCCTCTTCGAAGTGTTTGCCGATCGTCGGAAGGATCTTGCTGTCGACGAACGCGCGCGTGTTGTCGCGGGCGAGCTTCTCGTCTTCGCTGAGCAGGGAATCGATGTCGTAGAAGTCGGCGATGGCCATTGCGTACGCGCTCCTCGGTCGCGATGGCGCTGCATATAGCAGGGCCCGCGGAAGAGAGCATCGCCGCGCGCGTGACTCAACGCGGCGTCGGCTGCGCAATGGCCCACCGCGCGATGGCGGTGGCGCGGTGCGAACAAGCGTCCAGACAGCGCGTCACGCGAACCACGACGACACGATGCGCAGCGCCGTCTTCGAATCCGACGAACCACCCGCGCATCTCGCCCCGGCCGGCAGCCTTGCCGCGGAGATTGTCGCGAACGTCGTCCGATGGAACGAGTCCGCGCTCGAGCACATCGCTCCACGGCGGCGGTCGGGATTGCAGTCCGCGTGCGAGCGCGAGTGCTTCGCGAGGCGAGATCGTCCATCCCTCGCCGCGCGACGCGAGCTGGATGCGTGCGTCGCGATCCGCCGGAATCGCCGGGGGCGTGAGGCCGAGCGTGAGAAACGCGGTGGCGAGCGCGTCGCTTCCGATGCGCGCACCGAGATCGTCGAAGAAGTGCAGGCAACCCAGCGCGAGCGCGCGATCCGCGGTGAGATCACCGTGGGCGCGCGTGCAGTTGAGACCGTTGCAGTGATGGGTCCAGCGATCGTCGATCACGTGCGAGCGAAGCGCCGCGAGCAGCGTGACAACGTTGGCGAGATCGTCGGCCGGTGTACGGGTGTCGGGATCGTCGCCACGCGCGAAGACGCGAACCCTCCCGCGCGCATCGCCGACCACCGCGACACCGCTGCCGACTGCGAGATCGAGCGGCAACGTGTTGGCTCGCGCGCCACGCCGAGTGCCTGCATCCGGACGTGCGACGGGCGTCGCATCACGACATGCCGCGAGCGAGAAGACCGCCGCGAGACAGGCCGAGATGACGCTTCGCACCCACGCATCATCACGCTTGACTTCCCGGTACGAAAGAATAAGTCTCCGCCTCCCATTGGGGCTGTAGCTCAGTTGGGAGAGCGCTAGAATCGCACTCTAGAGGTCGTGGGTTCGACCCCCATCAGCTCCACCGGATACACACCGCCGTCGCGAGGGTAGCCCCCTCCGACGGCGGCGCTGTTTCGAGGGTACGCGCGTGAGCCTGCTGACCGCCGACGTCTACCGTCCTCGCGTTCCGCCGCCGCAACTCGCGGACGAGGCGATCCCGACGTGGCTCACCGACAGCGCGTTGGGCGCGGTGAATCGCGAACCGATCGAAGCGTTCGTGCAAGCGCGCGGAGGCGCACCGCGCGATCTATGGCTCGCGGTCGTGCCCGGTTCGTCCGAGCAGTGGGGACATCATCGCGCGCCGCCCGCGTTGATCGACGACGGCACGCTGATCAGTCACGAGTTCCGTCGTCGGCTCGAACACGCGCTGCGCATGCTCGACGCAGGGATCGTGACGTTCCTCGTCGTGTCGGGTGGAAGCGTCGATGCCTCGCGACCCGAATACAACGAAGCGCTGCGCGGACGCGCGTGGCTCGAGACGCAACGCCCTGCCCTGCGTGGACGCGTGTTCGTCGACCCGGTCGCACGCCACTCCACCACCAACTTGCGCAACGTCGGTCGCCTCGCCATCGCGCTCGGACTCGAACGCGTGGTCATCGCGACCAGCATGCCGCCCGGCCCTGCACTGTGGCCGCGTTACCTTCCCGTCGTCGGGCAGACGAATCAGGGGTGGTACTTCCTCCACCGCCGACTCAGCACGTTCGACCTTCGTTGCCGCCGAACGCTCGGCTACGCCCTCGGACGCATCGAATGGCACGCGACGCCGACTGCCGATGGTCGCCTCGACGCACTCGTGTGGCGCGAATTTCCGACCGAGCGACTCGTCACCGACACGTTCGGCCCGTAGCGACGTTCAGCGAAGATACTCGTTGCACTCGTAGCACCACGTGAACGACGCCTCGCGAATCGGCAGCTGCCGGATCACCGCGTGCTTCGCACTCGTCGCGTGCGCCTTGGCGTGCGCGCCCGATGATTCACAGCATCCGACGTGACCGCACTCGAGACACACACGCAGTGGCGCTTCGACGTTGCAGGTCTCGCAACGCGTCGCGCGCGGCGGTGCGATCTTGCTGTTGTTGAAGTGAGGACAGGCACTCTTCTCGATCGACATGCTCTCGCTCGCTTTCGCTGTTCGACACTGCGCACGGATGGTGGCGATCCAGAAAAAGTTCCCGCACACTCGCGCGCCATCATTGCCGGCACACCTGCGCGGCCGGCACTCACTACGTCGCACCGACGACCGAGGTTACCGTGTCGCAACTCAAAGACGTCCTGCTCCAGCCGGGCAAGCGCCTCATGCGCGGGGTTGGGCGCCACCGTGGCGAGC
>CBIHQZ010000927.1:0-3449 GCA_966212315.1 uncultured Myxococcales bacterium | reverse complement strand
CGCGACGCACGAGGTCCTCGGCAGCGAATGCAGTCATGAGCACGACGGGCAGTCCGGGACGGATCGCGCGAACGCGCTCGAACAGATCGACGCCGTTCATGCCCGGCATCTGGACATCCGAGAGACCGAGATCGAAATGCTCGCGCTCGAGCATCGCGAGTGCCTGGATCCCGGACGAGGCCTCGGCGGCATCGAGGCCTTCGAGTTCGAGATTCGCCAGCAGCGTCATGCGAAGCGACGCTTCATCGTCCACCACGAGTACACGCACGAGTCTCTTCCCTTCGACCGGCCTCGCCGACTGAAACACGGATCACGCAGCCTGTTCTCTGCTCCGCGCGGGCAGTTCTATCGTGAAGCATGCGCCGCCGTCTTCGGTCGTCTCGACGGCGATCGACCCACCGTGCCCCCGGATCAGATTCGCGACCACGGCGAGCCCGAGGCCGGTACCTCGGCTCTTCGTCGTGTAGAGCGGCTCGAAGATGCGTGATGCCACGGACTGCGGCATGCCGGGACCGTTGTCGCGCACCAGCAATTTCCAAGGCACGCCTTCGCCGCCTTCGGCCGTGACGCAGACCTCGCCGGCACGGTCCGCCGGAATCGCTTCGACCGCGTTCTGAACCAGATTCACGATCACCTGGCGAAACTGATCTTTGTCCAGATCGGGCGCCGGAAGATCGTCGGGCACGGCGTTCACGACTTTCACGTGATCCGCGGACGGCACGACGCTGATGGCCTCCTCGACGAGCGGTCGGAGCGGACACGGGTTCAAGGTCGGCGGCCGCTCGCGCGCGAAATCGAGGAGGTCCGAGATGATCCGCGCGGCGACACCCAGTTCGCGGTCGATGATGTTCAGGAACTGCGGGATTCGCGGGTCGCTCGGCGCACCGCCGGTCGGCTTCGGGTCCGCGAGTTTCTTCGCGATGTATGTCGACGCGTTGCGCACGGCCGTGAGCGGGTTGCGAAGCTCGTGTCCCACGCTGGCGGCGAGTTGCCCGATCGCGGCCAGTTTCTCGGATCGAACCAGCGCACCCTGCGACGTGCGCAGATCGGCGAGGGCGATGTCCAGCGCCGCGGACTTCTCCTGCTCACGGATGGACGCGAGTTCTGCTTCCGCCTGGCGCTGCGTGACGAGCCGCGCTTCCTGCGCGCCACGGATGCACAGGAGCACGAGGATCACGTCTTCGAAGACCACCCATCCGGCGTGCTCGAGAAATCGCCACGAGCCCGGCATCAGGACGCCGTAGACCGACTCGGGCCAGAACATGCCGCGCAGGAAGTGATCGCCGGCCACGACGATCGTCGCGGGCACGAGCACACGCCAGTCGCGATAGAACGCGAGGAAGGCGAGTGAGCCGAAGACGTGGAAGTGCGTCTCGATGCGTCCGCCGGTGAGATGGATGAGCAAGGCGGACCACAACATCTGCGCGCACGCGATCACGTGACGGGTGCCGACCCATGCGGGGCGACGGATCGCGAGGAAGATCGGGAGTGCACTCAACACGCCGCCAAGGACGACGGCGGCGAGCAGGTGAACGTGCGGCGATCGGATTCGTCCGGCCCACGCGTAGGGCGAGAGCGTGAGGGCGAGCACGACGCCGAAGAGCCACTGCGTCCCCATCAGGATGGCGAAGAGATGGCTCGTCCGCGTGTAGCTGCTGGCCATCACCGCGTCGAAGTACTCGCCGGACCGACGTTCCAGTTCGCTGGTCGGCGCGCGCGCGGTCAGTTGAATGGCTGATTCCTTCATCGAATGCCTCCCACGGCAGTGAGTTCAGTGGCCGGGTCCTCGAGCGCGCAGCCGAACACCGGGCTCTCGAGAAGCCGCGAGTCACGCCAGCCGTCGAGAGCCGCCGTCATCCGTTCGAGCCCCGCGTTCCCGCCTTCGTGTCCGCGCGCGGCGGTGACGCCTCCCGCGAAACGCAGCCGCCCCTCGGCGTCGTAGACGAACGTCTGGCCCGACGTGCGAGCACCGAACGCGCGCGCTTCACGACCGCGCACGTCGATGGCGACATCGACGCCCGGCAGGCGAGCGGCCGCGCGCCAGAGGGGGGTCTCGTCCCAGCGCGAGGCTTCGTCGGGCGTCGCAGACGGTACCGAGAAAAGTACGTGCGTCACGGTTCGTCCGGCGCGTCGCGACAGGGCGATCGCGAGTTCCGACACGGTCGCGCGCGAGCACGGACAATACGGGTGCGCGAACACCACTAGCGTCGGACGCCCCGCCGTGCGTCGCAACGTACTCGACACGGGCCAGCGCATCGCGAACGGCCCGGTCTCGCCGGCGAGCATCTTGTAACGCCACAGTGCAACGGTGCCGCCGACGACCGCGACGGCCCATAAGAGAATGGCGATTGCGTGGCGCGGATCGCGAGGCGCACGACGCTTCGACGGCGCGCTCGCGGCAGTCTCGACGATGGCAGCGCCAGCAGGCACCGATTCACGTCCTTCGCTTCAGCGCGGTTGCGGCATCGGGCCGAATACCGACGCCGGCGGGGGCTGCGGCGGCCGGCCGCATGCCGGTCGACCGGCGCGCATCGGAGAGCGAGACGGCGACGCGGCGACGCGCGAGTGCCTGTGTCACGGCGCGGTCGACGACCTCGAGCAGGCGATTCGGATCGTAGGGTTTCAGCAGCACGTAGCAGAGGGACGCGCTCTCCCGACTTCGGGTTGCCCGGTGACGAGCACGCGCCCGATGACCGTCGGCATCGCGGCGACGCGGCGGAGCAGTTCGATGCCGTTCATCCCGCGGCCCATCGCGTAGTCCGTACACACCGCTTCGACCTCGCGCGCGGCCAGGATCTCGAGCGCTTCGTCGGCACTTCGTGCAGTGACGACGTCGTAGTGCTCTTCGAGGATCGCCTCGGTCGTCATCAGGATCGCCGGTTCGTCGTCGACCAGCAGAATGCGACGACGACCCGTTTTCGAGTTGTGCTCGGAGTCGGAAGTACCCATGTCGAAGCCCGCCCTCTGCGTCGCCGCGTGATCAGGCCAGCGTTTCCGTTGGCCCGCGCATCAGGCCCATGTTCCCACATGACGGCGATCGGTGCGAAGGTTAATTCCCGCTTTTGAGCGATTCCAGGTGTGGGGGCGTGGGGATGCCGATTTCGAGAGCATGCCCCTCTTCGGACGACACTCCCGCGTTCGCGATCGCGCAGTGACGTTCGGGGAGTGACGTTCGGGGAGGGCGCGCGGAACCGTGGTGAAGTTGTGGGCGAGGGAGCGTGCGAGGTTCGCCGTGTAGTTCTCGTGGTACCAGCCGTTGCGCAGGAGCACGTACGGAATGCCGGAGGCTTTCAATGCCAGCTCGGTGGCGAGGTGCTCTCCGGCCAGAAGGAGCGGCGAGCGTTCACCTGTGGCTCCGGTAACCGCGCGCCCGAGTCCTTCGGCTGGGTGTTTCCCATCATGGAAGCGAGTCAACGTTCAGACCTAGTATGGGCGTCGAGTGCCCAATG
>CBIHQZ010000926.1:0-3452 GCA_966212315.1 uncultured Myxococcales bacterium | reverse complement strand
CGCAGGTTGCCGGGGCCGGTGATCCTGTGTGGCCATAGCCGGGGCGGCATCATCGTCAGTCAGGCGGCGGAGCAGGCGCCCGAGCTGTTTTGCGACCTTGTCTATATTGCGGCGGCCCTCGTGCCCGAGCGCAAGAGTCTGTACGACGTGATCGGCGCTCACGCGGAACTGGCGGAGCTGTCACTCAGCGACGCCGAGAACGCGAAGGACGACGGGCAACGCTTCACGCTTCTCCGCAAGGCGGGCGAGCTGCGACTGCGCGCGGTGCAAGACGTCGAGTCGGCGATTCCGCCGCTCGAGCAAGCACTGCAGATCAAGCCGGCCGATCACGAAGCAATCGTGCTGCTGGCCGACGCGTACACGCTGGGAGGCAAGCTCGATGAAGCGAGCGGTCTTCTCGACGGCGCGATCGCGGCCCACAAGGGACGCCGCTCCAAGGAACTCGGTGCGCTGCAGCACCGCATGGCACGCGTGGCGTACGCCGCGCAGGATCGCAACGTCGAACTCGCGTGGCTCGACGTCGCGCTCGACAGCGACATGCAGAACGGCGCGGTCGCGAGCGAGCTGGCCGAAGTCGCGATGGAACTCGGTCAGGGCGAGAAGGCGATGAAGGCCTTGCGTGCCATCACGCTGATGAAGAACCCGGGACCGATGAGCCGCGCGCAGGCCTTCCTGCGACAGGGCATTCTCGCGCAACAAGAGGGCGACAAGCGCAAGGCGATCTTCCTCGTGAAGAAGGCCCTCACCGAAGACCCGCACCTCGAAGAGGCGCAGGGGTATCTCAAGCAGCTCGAGTAATCCCCGTTACGGCGGCCCCTCTCCCGAAGAGGGGCATGCCGCGCGCGAGCCCGCCCGCTTTTCCGTTCATCCTGAGCGAAGCACGGAGTCCGCGAGGTGCGCAGTCGAAGGACGCACACGCCCTACTGCGCGTGGTTCGACAAGGTCACCATGAGTGGCCGCGCGATGGCGCTGTGGTGGCACGACCGTGCGATCGCGCTGTGGTGGCACGTCGTGACGTGCCTGCGCGACGCGGGTCCGAGATGCGGGCGAGAAGCGACGGAGCAACCGACGCGACGATGCGGGGGCGGGCCCTGCGGCGTCTACAGCTTCGGGAACAACCCCACCGAGCCGCCGACCCAGTCGACGTTCTTGTTCTGATCGACGCCCAGCATCTTGCCCCGTGAGAGCCGCACCAGGTTGATCACCAGCTCTGGCTCCGCCTGCCCCGGCGCGCGCAGGAACATCATCCGGATCTCGGCCTTCACTTGCGCCCCCTCGGGGGTGATGAGGTCAGGCGCGTACGTGATCTTCTCCTGAAGGATCCACCCGGCGCGTTCGGTGTGCGGAATCGCTTCCACGTCCTCACGGGTGACATCCACCTTCACGCCCGATCCCGCGAACGAGAAGAGCGGCTTCAGCACGAACTTCTCGAGATCCTCGGGCAGCTCGGTGACCTCGGAAAGAAAGCGCGCACGCGGCACCGCGGGGTGCTCGACGAACGGCACGGTGTACTTCGACCAGATCCAGTACCAGTTCGGATGCGGCATCCACGTCACATCGAGGTCTTCGATGTAGCTGAACGGGATCTGCACCTTCTTCTTGATCAGCTCGTCGAACACGACGCGGTTGTAGATCCGCTTCACCTGCACGCGTCGGCCGTCTACCTGGCGATAGAGCTTCTGCCCCTCGCGCTCGAGCGTCGTCGGACACACCGCATCGATGTCGAGCAGCATCTTCGTCGCGACGAAATCGGGTGAGGTCTTCTGCGACGCCGGATCGAGATCCATCAGGATGACGTTTTCCGGCTCCTCGCCCGCGAGAATCGCGGCCTTCAGTTTCGCTACGTATTCGTCGTGCGAGAGACCGAACAACGGCGTGAGTTCCACCCGACCGAAGCCGGGGATCTCGCGCAGCAGTTCGTCCATCACGCCGGCTTGGATGAGCGTGAAGCAATAGAGCGACGGGAACCCCTGCAGCTCGACGAGCTTGCCATCGAGTTCGCCGTTCTCGTCGCGCACGATCGCGAAGTCGACCTGGATGCAGTTGGCGAGTTCGTCACAGCGCGGCACGTCGAGTTCGGGCGGCACCGCGATCTTCATGTGCTCGATGAGCTTCGGATCGCTGATCTTCGCGACGATCTCGCGCGCGTGCTGCGCGAGCCGATCGCGCAGCGCGGCCGGGATGAAGAGCGGCGTCTCGGCGAGTCGGAAGGGAACTTTGAGGCCGAAGATCTCTTCGAGACGTTGCTGGTAGCGCTGATAGAACGACGGGGTGTACGCGGCGTTGAAGGCTTCGCGAAGCGCTCGGTCCATGCTTCACGGGTACCCTAACTGACGAGTGGCGTCGACAATCTCGCGCCGGTCAGGGTCCGGTGGTCCGCCGCCCTACGACGCGCATACGTAATCGTCGCCCTCGACGAATCCCTGCATCACCAGATGTTCGCGGATCAAATCCCGCGCCCCGCGTGCACCGACCGCGACGACGATGGTGTGCGCCCCGCGTTGCAACGCGCCCGGCGCCACGATCGGCGCCCCGCGCGCGATGCGGCCGATCTTGCGTGGATCGATGTCGACGAATTGCGTGAAGCGGCTCCCGTGCGACTCGAGCGCCCGCGCCAGCCGTTTCCCGGTCGGTCCCGCACCCCACATCGTCAGCGGACGTCCACGCCGCGCCAGTTCCGCAGCCAGCGGCGCCGCCTTCGCCGCGTGGAAGCGCTCGATGCCGTAGCGCGCGTCCGCGAACGTCGCGCGACCTTCGTGATGCCGCCAGCCGAGATACACCGCTGGCACCTTTGCGAGCGCGTAACCGCGCGCGTGAAAGCGTAGGAAGAAGTCGTAGTCCTCGGGCCACGGCACATCGCGATACCCGCCGATCGCGTCGTATGCCTCGCGACGGAACATCACGCTCGGATGACAGAGCGGCGACTCGACGAAGATCTCGCGCGCGTGATCTTCCGCGCTGACGATCGCGTTCTGCCAGGCGATGTACCGCCCCAGACCTTCGCCCACCGCCGCGCGCGGAAAGCCTTCGACTTGCGTACCTACCGCCGCCAGATTCGCGTCCGTCGCGAGGAGCGCGAGTTGCGCCGCGAAGCGACCCGGGTGCGATACGTCGTCCGCATCCATGCGTGCGATAAAAGGCGCGCGTGCGTTCGCGACGCCGTATTCGAGGGCCGGGACGAGCCCGCGCCCGTTCGACACGACCGGACGCACTCGCACATCACGACGCGCGAGATCCGCGACGATCGCGGCGCCGCCATCGGTCGACGCATCGTCGATCGCGACGAGTTCGAACGGAACGCTCCGATCGGCGAGCACGCTTTCGAGCGCCTCGCCGACCGTTGCGGCTGCATTGCGATAGGGAACGACGACAGAGACGGTGGGATTCACGGAGCGAGCACTGACTGTGTCAGTTGCTGCCGCCCGATGCACTGGCCGACACGCTGGCCCGCA
>CBIHQZ010000925.1:0-3459 GCA_966212315.1 uncultured Myxococcales bacterium | reverse complement strand
CAATTCGATTGCACACAATCTAACTTGACGCGATCGAATCGCACGCTACCTTCTCGCCATGTCACCTGCGGCGACGCCCCGCGATCACCTCCGACTCGACGAGCAACTCTGCTTCGCGCTCTACGCCGCATCGCGCGCGATGGTGCAGGCGTACACGCCGGAACTCGATCGTCTCGGAATCACCTACCCGCAGTACGTTGCGATGATGGTGCTGTGGGAGCACGGCGCGACATCGGTGAAGCATCTCGGCGAGCGGTTGATGCTCGACTCGGGGACGCTGACGCCGCTTCTCAAGCGACTCGAACAACAAGGCTTCGTCACTCGCACCCGTTCGACGGAAGACGAGCGCGTGGTGATCGTCGAACTCACCGCCCAGGGCCGCCGCCTGCGCGATCGGGCGCGCGCGGTTCCCGAGAAGATCGCCTGCAAATCGGGGCTCTCCCCCGCCGAACTCGTGCGCCTCCGCACCCAGCTGAAAGACCTCGTGGCGACCCTTCGCGGCGCCGACGACGACACCTGAAAGGAACGAAACGATGACCCCTCTCTACACCGCAATCGCATCCGCTACCGGAGGCCGTGACGGCCGTGTTCGCACCGACGACGGCCGCGTCGACCACGCCCTCACGATGCCGAAGAGCATCGGCGGCCAGGGCGGCGACGGCACCAATCCCGAGCAACTCTTCGCGGCCGGCTATTCGGCATGCTTCAGCAGCGCGCTGAAACTGGTCGCGATGCGCAAGCGGGTCGATCCGGGCGCGTTCGTCATCACCGCGCACGTGACGCTCGGGAAGGGCGAGCAAGGGTTCGGGCTCGCGACCGAATTGCACGGGTCGTTTCCGACGCTCGCGCGCGATGAAGCGCAGGCGCTGATGGAAGCCGCGCACCACGTCTGCCCGTACTCCGTGGCGACGCGCGGGAACATGCCCGTCACGATCGTCGTCGACTGACCCGCCGCCCACGACGCACGAAATCCCTCGCGCTCCCGCGAAATTCGCCCGTCCCGCCGTCTCTTGAACGAAGACCCTCGTGCGTGGTACGCCGCACCCCCCGGAAGGTCTATGTTCGACGCGCTAACCAAAGGCTTTCGAGCCGCACGCAACAAGCTCACAGGCCTCGCCGAGCTGTCGGAAGACAACATCGATCAGGCGCTCCGCGACGTCCGACTGAGCCTCCTCGAGGCAGACGTCGAACTCGGCGTGGTGAAGAAGTTCCTCGCGCGAGTGAAGGAACAGGCCATCGGCCAGATCATTCAGCTGCGCGCCAAGGACGGCGAACGCAAGGTGGAGATCTCGCCGAGCGACGCGTTCATCAAGATCTGCAACGACGAACTCGTTCGCATGATGGCCGACGATCAAGGCCAGCAGATCAACTACGCGCCGAAGGGCCAGCCGACGATCGTGATGATGGTCGGTCTGCAGGGGCAGGGTAAGACGACGACCAGCGCGAAGCTGGCGCGTCTGTACTCGCGCGAGGGGAAGCGTGTGCTGCTCGTCGCCGCCGACCTTCAGCGACCGGCCGCGATCGAACAGCTCGAAGTGCTCGGGCAGAAGGTCAACGTCCCGGTCTTCAAGCTTCCGGGCGGAACGCCGCAAGAGGTCTGTCAGAAGGCGCTGCAGGTCGCGAAGGTTCAAAAGCGCGATCTGATTATCTTCGACACCGCCGGACGTCTCGCGATCGACGAAAAACTGATGCAGGAGCTCGCGGATATCAAACGCGACGCTCAACCGCACAACATTCTTCTCGTCGCCAACGCAGCCATCGGTCAGAACGCGCTTCAAACCGCGAAGGCATTCCACGATCGCCTCGGACTCACGGGCGCGGTCCTCACGATGCTCGATGGCGATGCCCGCGGCGGCGCGGCGCTGTCGATTCGCGAAGTCACCGGCGTGCCGATCAAGTTCGCCGGCGTCGGCGAGAGCATGGACAAGCTCGAGGCCTTCCGTCCCGACGGCATGGCTTCGCGCATTCTCGGGTTCGGCGACATCGTCGGCCTGGTCAACGACTTCCAATCCGTCGTCGATCAGAAGAAGGCCGAAGAAGACGCCGCCCGCATGCTCAAGGGGCGCTTCACGTTCGACGACTTCCTCGAGCAGGTGTCGACGATCCAGAAGATGGGCCCGCTGCAGGACCTCTTCGACAAGATGCCGTTCTTCTCCGAGGGAATGCCCGAGGGGATGAAGGTCGACGACCGCGAACTCGATCGCGTGCGGGCGATGATCCACTCGATGACCAAGGAAGAGCGCGAGACGAGCGGGCTCTTCGCGCAGCAGCCGAATCGCGTGAAGCGCGTCGCCAAGGGCTCGGGTCGCACGGAGCAGGAAGTCTCCGAGCTGATCGAGAAGTTCAACTGGATGTCGCAGTTCATGGGCGGCATCGGCAAGCAGGTCGGACTGCTCTCGAAGATTCCGGGCGCGAAGCAGCTCGCGATGGCGAAGCGCTTGAAGGACATGCTCGGTGGCAAGGGTGGCGACAAGGCGCTCGCGTCGATCGCGCAGGAGATGATCCAGTCGGGCGTCGCGGGTCCGGGCGGCATGGGCGGACTGCCGGGAGGCGGCGGATTCCCCGGCATGCCGGGCGGTGGCGGGTTCCCGGGGCTCCCGGGAATGGGCGCCGGCGGGATGCCGAACATCGATCCGGACATGCTCGCGAATCTCTTCGGCGGCGGCACCGGTTCGGGCGGAGCGAGCAAGCCGGCCGACAAGGACAAAAAGAAGAAGGCGCGCAAACAAGAGCGACAAGCTCGAAAGAAAGCGCGCCGGAAGTAGAATTGAATCTCGGTTGAATCAACTCCCGAGATGCATCGCTTGAACGAACGTTGAACAGGGAGCTTCTGTCATGAGGAACGTGGGCCGCTGGATGATCTTGGGGTTGGTCGCGGGTGCTGGTTGCGTGGAGCAGCCGCCGTCGCGTCGTGGGAACCAGGGCGTTTCCCAGCAGGAAGTGGACGCGGTTCGTCATCGCGTGGCGTCGAACACCGCGCCGACGCCGGCGCACCGGCTCGATTTCAACTTCGGCAACAAGGTCACGCTGCTCGGTTACGACATCACGCCCGATGCGGTGCGCCCCGGCACGAACGTCACCATCACCTGGTACTGGCACTGCGATGCGACGACCGGCGACGGCTGGCGTCTCTACACGCACCTCGATGACACGAACGGCCCGCGCCAGAACCACGACAACGATGGCGACGTTCGCCGCGCGTACCAGCCGGAACGCTGGCATCAGGGCGAGTACATCACCGACCGCCAGCAGTTCGAGATTCCGTCCGACTGGGAAGCGCCGGTCGTGAAGATCCACATCGGCCTCTGGAAGAACGACGAACGCATGCGCGTGGTGCGCGGCACGACCGATCGTGAAGGTCGCGCGCTCGCGATCACCCTGAACACCGGCGTGCAGGCGCAGCGCGTGAGCGAACTCGATGCGCCCCGCGCGTCGGGTCCGATCACGCTCGACGGCAAT
>CBIHQZ010000924.1:0-3462 GCA_966212315.1 uncultured Myxococcales bacterium | reverse complement strand
CTCGGCATTGAACGCGCGCGATTCGATGCCGGTTACGAATGCGATGCCATCGTTCCAGTCGCCGTCGAGCACGCGCACGAGGCCATGTGAACCGGTGCCGACGAACGTGTCGAAATGCCGATACGCGAGTCGCAGATGGTCGAGCACGGTGTCACTCGCCACACCGGGCGGAAGGCTTCCGTCGCGCGGATAGAACGGCACGTGTTCGTCGAGGAACGCGCGATCGCCCGTGGCAGCAAGGTATTCGCTCGCACCGAGCAAGAGGAACAGATCGAGGTCGCTCGGATGCGCGTGGATGAGCGCGTCTTCGAGCACGCCGTGGCCGTGATAGCTGTAGGCGATGCTCCCATCGCTCGCGCGGGTCATCGCCATGATGAACGCGAGCAGCTGTTTCGCGAGGTCGGGACGCACGTACACGAGCGGCATCGCGAAGAGCGCTTGATCGCGCGGCGCACCGTCGAGGCCGTTGCCGAAGAGGTATTCGCCGCCCTGCGCGATGGTGTGCGTGCCGAAGAAGTCGGGCGCGAGGGACGCGGACTGCAAGTAGTACGAGCGCCAGGTGAACTCGCGATGGACCGCGGGATCGGTCTCGCTCGCAAAGTAGCCGAGGCGTTGGCGCCACGTCGCGGTGCTCTCGGCGAACGGTGCGGCGGACTCGTCGCGCCACGTGATCGGCAGGTCGACGGGATCGCCGTTGGCGACGTAACCGAATGCGTAGCGGAGATGACGCGGTGTGTTCGGTGCGAGGGTCACATCGCTGCGGGCCACGAGACACGCGGGCTGTCCCTCGCCGCTGGTGTCACCGAGCACTTCGCCGGCTCGCGGGGTTGCGATTGCATCGGGACGACGCGGTCCGCCCGCACCGAAGAACGCGCGCTGATCGGTGTAGATCTCGTTCACGTCGCCGACGAGCGCGGCGAGGAACACGTCGTGCGGATAGAGATCGCGCGCGGCCGGCACTTCGGGCGCGGGGCGCGGTTCACTGCCCGTGTAGCGCATCGATACGCGCGCGGTGCGCGTCTTCGGGTCCCAGCTGGCGCGCTGCACGAAATCGCGATTGAGAGCGTCGCGAGCAACATCGCCCTGCCGTCCGAACGAACCCGATCGCAGCGCCTGGAACGTGAGCTGATGACGGTTCGCGTCCCAGTACTCGTAGTGACGGATCGTGCGCGGCGCGTCGGCGAGGTTCTCGAGGGTGACGTCGTCGATCAAGAGAGAGCGATCGCCCGACGGGGCATAGACGTGATGGGTGACGCGCAATCGATCGTGGGTGGTGACGTATTCGACGTAGCCGATGCCGAACACGCGCCGCGTGACCGCGTCGTCGGGGCGGAAGTCGTACGCGCTCGACCATGTCTCGGTGGACTCGCCGACGTAGCCGAAGCCGCCCGCGTAGTTCGATTGATCGGGAGCGAAGCGGTTGTACACGGTGAATCCGCGCTCGGCGCCGACGAGTTCGACGTAGCCGCCGTTGTGCGCGGTGGCGATGACGCGGTCGTTGCCGAGTTGATGCCAGTGATCGCGCAGATCGAGATTGCGCGAGTTCGGGTACGACGCGCGTGGGTCGAGTTCCTGCGCAGCGAGGTAGTCGTAAGCGGGGAGGCCGTTGTCATCGACGATCCAGCGGCCGAACACCCCGGCGCCGAGCCCACAGCGCGGGAAGCGATGCACGTCGTCGAGCGCAGTTTCGGTGCACGGATCCGGTGGCGGGAGCACCGGACCGTCCGGGCTTGCATCGGCGATGGCGTCGGAGAATGCGTCCGCCGAAGTGTCATCGTTCGCGTCGGCGCGCGCGTCGGGAACAGGTTCGACCAGCGCGCGTCCCGTGCACGCGGCGAGTGCCAAAGCGGCGAAAAGCGGGAGCGCGCGCATGAGGTGGGAGTGTACCGCCGACGGGTGGAACGATCAGTGCGTGAGCCGATAATGCAGCTCCATCGGTGCGCCGCGTCGCGTGATGGTGGCGGTGATGATGCTGGCATTGCGAAGGCGCGAATAGGCCTCGAGGGCGCGCTCGGGGCTCGCGATGTCGACGCCGTTCAGCTCGCGCAGCGTGTCGCCGTTCTGGAAACCGAGCGCGTCGTAGACGGTGCCGCGACGGATGCCATAGAGCCGCATGCCGACGACGGCCCCGTTTTCTTCTTGCGGGATGATGCGCACTGTCGAGCCCACCCTTGTCATGTTCTCGAAAAGCGCGTCGCGCGCCGCGGGGGTGACGTCGATCTCGCCGGGTGCGCGCTGGGTGATGCCGCCGAGGATCGCGTTGATCGACGCACCGCCGTCGTTAGCGGGAAGCGGCGGCGCGGGGAACGCCTGCGCGGGGGCGACGGGCATCTCGGGGCGCAGTGCGTAAGGGTCCGCGCCGGCGGGGAGGTGTCCGCGGCATTCGCGCGGGTATTGCGCGCGCACGGAAGGATCGCGGGTGAGAAGCCAGCCGTTCGGCAAAGGGTTCACCGTGAGACCGAGCGATCGCACGCTGAGCGCGGCGAGACCCGCGGCGGCGGAGGCGGTCGTGTTCGCGGGAACAAGCACGCGGATGTGCGCGCACTCGGCGAGTTCGTGGGCGGCGGGATCGACGACGACGGCGGCGTGCACCTGTGATCCGAGTTGCGTGACGACTTCGCTCACGGTGCCTTCGAGGTTGCGCGGCGGACTGTCGACGATGGCGGCGCGGGTGCGACAGCCATTCGCGACGAGTGCGAGCAACACGAGCGATCGGAACGGCACGCAAGCGATGTTCATGCGCGCGATGATGCCCGAACGGCGAAGACGCGGTCGCTCGGTTCACCTCGCTGTCGTACCGTCGATGCGATGAGCCGCGCAGAAGCGAGTCGTCGGGTGCAGGCCTTTGCGGCGACGTTCGAGCAACACTTTCAATCGATCATTTCTGCTGCGCTGGCGGCGCCGCCGGGCGGCGGGCAACCGTGGGACGGAGTGCTCGCGC
The DNA here is from genome assembly GCA_966212315.1 of uncultured Myxococcales bacterium. Lineage (GTDB taxonomy): Bacteria > Myxococcota_A > Polyangia > Polyangiales > CBIHQZ01. The sequence goes on along the minus strand of CBIHQZ010000924.1, from coordinate 521 downwards.
ATTACGGCTTCGCACCGCGCGACCCGCAATCACGACTCGATACCGCGCGCGATCTCGGCATGACCCGCGGCGCGATTCCGGACGAAGTGAAGTCGGTGCTCGAGGGGCTCGCGCAGTGGGCGCAGGAGCAGCTGAGCGAGATCGCGCGTACGCCGTACGCAGTGGACGATCCCGAGCACATGCGCCTCGTCGGACGCGTGGCGGGGATCGCGTTCTACGAGGTCGAGCGATATCGCGCGCAGGTCGTCCCCGCGAAGACACCGAGCGTGGGGAGCATCTTCGCCAACGCGTCGTCGACCGCGAAGGACGCACCATGGGCGAATGCGAGCGTGCAGCGCGTGATCGCGTTCGCGTGCCGGAACTGCGGCGCGCCCCAGGAGCGGGCGATGGATTTCAAGTGCCGGTACTGCCGGCAGCCGATGGCGTAGCGACCCACTGAGCTGTAGTGGCCCGTCGTGACGTGCCGGCGCGGAGGGCGAGCAGAGACCGGGGGGTGACTCCGGCGCGTCACGACGCGCCAC
>CBIHQZ010000923.1:0-3463 GCA_966212315.1 uncultured Myxococcales bacterium | reverse complement strand
CGTCGACGGCACCAGCGAGACGGGCGGCGCGATCGTCGATGCTCGGTTCGCGGCGGATGACCCAGGAGGACTTCCAGCAAGCGCAGTTCGCGATGCGTCCCGAAGTGCTCGCGGTCGAGATCGCGGTGGTCTACCTGCGCATCGGCGACATCGCAGGGGCGGCGGAACAGGTCGGTCGGCTGGCGGAAGGCGCGCAACACGAGCCGGAACTCGCCGGCTTGCTGCGTGCGATCGCGAGCGGCGAAGGCGGCGCCGATGGGCTCTTCCGGCTCGCGGAACAACTCCCGCGCCTCGATGCAGCTGCGGCCGCAGGCGTGTGTCGTCGCGGCGCGCGCGAGTATCCGAACGATGGACGCTTCGCGCGTTGCCTGGCGTCGGCTGCGGCGGACGAACACATGCTCGGACTCGCGAGCGCGCACATCGAAGCGGCCGCGCAACTGGCGCCCGATGATCGACGGCTGCTCGAGGTCGCGATTCGTACGAGCGCCGCGTGGCTCACGTCGGAATTGGCGAGCGATGATCCTGCCCCCGGGCGTCGCGCGGTGGCGCGCACGCGCACGCTGTTGCGTCGATGGCAGGAGCACTTCCACGAGACCCCGCCGATCAGTGAGTCGGATGTCGCGACGGTCGCGGCGCAACTCGAACTCGGCCAGGCGAATCTCGCGGGCGCAGCGCAGCAGCTCGAAACGGCGAGCCATGCGACGCCACCGAGCCGCGACGCGTACCTCACGCTCGCAGAGATTGCGTGGCGCACCAACGATCCGCGGCGCGCGCTCACGCTTCTCGACCAGGGGCTCGCGCTGCCGGCGGGGCCGCACGAAAGCGACTCGACCTTCCGTCCGACGTTCAAGCTTCACATGGGGCTCGCGGCGCGCAGTGCCGGTGATGCCGATCGCGCGCGACGCGATCTCGACGAAGCATCCACTGCGCTCGACGCGCTCTCGCGCTCGCTCGACGGCGACGAGCAGGCGAACGCGCACTTGCTCCGTGCGACGGCGCTCGATGCGCTGGGGCGAACGGGCGAAGTGCGGCGCGAACTCGATGCGGCGATCAACGCCAACCCCGAGAGCCGCGATCTGGCCGGGCGCGTGATCACGTTCTGCCTCGGGCGCGGACGCTGGACCGACGCGCACGAACTGGCGAACGCGGCGCGCACACGACTCACGCTCGATCGCACCTGGCAGGTGTACTTCGCGCTGTGGGGTTCGATCGCCGCGCGCGTGGGCGGGTTCGACAACGACGGCGGCGCCAACGACGCACTCCGCGCGATCTCGCAAGGCGCTACGGAGCACTCGGCGTGGACGGTGCGTCTCGCGCAGCGGTATCGCGGCGACATCACGCGCGCGCAACTCGAGCACTACGCCGACGACTCCGTGGGACATCGCTCGGAAGCGGCGTTCTACGAAGCGATGATGGAGTTCGCAGCGCGTGACGACGCAGGGGCCGAGCGTGACCTGCGTGCCACCGTGGCGAGCAACATGCTGCGCTACTACGAGTACGACATGGCGTGGGAGATGACGGCGCGCGGCGTTGCGCAGTTGCGGAACGATCCGTCGTCGGGCGCACCCGGTGCGGCATCGGCACCGACGACAGCGGCGACCGCGAGCAGTGCTCCGAGCCCCGCGCCGGTAGCGTCACCCGCGCCGCGCGGGCGTGGGCGGGCACCGCGTCCGCATCGGTAGCTCACCGCCGCTCGAGATCGCATCAACCGTTCGAATCTCGCGGACGGCTATCGATCACGCGATGACGTTGGCATTCGGAGGCGGTGTCCTTCGGCAGCCCTGACGCGCCGACGCCGTCGTTCGCGGTTTGTGCGTTCGCGCGGCGGCCCAACATTCCTCGTGCGGATTCGATCAGCCGCGCTCCGTGACCGCGACCACCTCGCGTGCATGCACTGACCAGCGCGAACGTTGGGATGCCTGCGACACGCGCGCGAGTGCACGGGGCGACGCGCGCAACGTGGTGCGAGCGATGCACTGATGACGTGCGGGGCGCCACTCGGCGCGAAGGGAGAGCACTGTTCGTCATGCGTGTGCCGACATCGGTCGTGGTCGCGATGCTGTGCGGAATCGGTGTGCTCGCTTCGTGCGCGCGCGATGACGCCACGCGCATTCAATCCGCGACGGCCTGTCCCGAGCCGACCACGCCGGACAGTCGCGGAGAACCGCGCAACGCCGCCGGTGACATTCGCTATTGCTGGCCGGGCGAGGCGTTCTGTCACTGCGATCAGGACAACGATTGCTACGCGCGCGAGGGATACGTGCCGTGCATCCCCGGTCCGCTCGATGCGGGAACCGACGCGCGCGCGGATGTGGCGACGGATGTGCCGCTCGATCGTGGCGTCGATGCGATCGACGCGGGCGACGCGGGGGCGGTGACCTGTCCGCCCGAATCGACGACGACCGACTCGCATGGTGAGCCGCGCAACGCGGCCGGGGACATTCGGTATTGCTGGCCCTGGGAGGCGTTCTGCCATTGCGATCAGGACAACGATTGTTATGCGCGCGCGGGCTACGTCGCATGTTCTCGCATCGACGCAGGCACCGATGCGCGGAGTGACGTGGCGGTCGACTCGGGCATCGATGTACGCCCCGACACCGCCACGGACACCGGCAACGACGCTCGGGTGGACACGGGATTCGACGCGCCCACCGACAGCGGAACGACGCCCTGCCCGCCCGAACCGACGACACTCGATTCACACGGTGAGCCTCGCAACGCCGACGGCGACATCCGGCACTGCTGGCCGTGGGAAGCGTTCTGCCACTGTGATCAGGACAATGATTGCTATGCGCGCGCGGGATACGTCGCGTGCTCGTCGACCTTCGATGCGGGAACGGATTCCGCGAGCGATGCGCGCGCCGATGCCGTGGATGCGCGCGATGCCGTGGATGCCGTCGACGCCTCGGATAGTGGCAGCGCCGACGCCGATGCCGGCCCGCCTCCGCCACCGACCGCCGTCGACATCCTCACCTTCCATGGCGACAACGCGCGCACCGGATGGAATCGCCGCGAGACGATTCTCACCCCCGCCAACGTTCGTCCCGAGACATTCGGACTGCTCGCGGTATCGCCCGATGTGAACGGTGAAGTCGCGGGGTCGCCGCTGTTCGCCTCGGCGCTCACAGTCCGCGACACCCGTCTCGGCGTCGACGCGACACGCGACGTTCTCTTCGTGAACACCCTGAACAATCGCCTCTTCGCGCTGGCGGGAAACACGCTGCAGACGCTGTGGTCGTTCGACTTCGAAGGCCATGCCGCGCCGTACGCCGACGAACTCTCGACGTGCCAGTCACACTGGCGGACGGGAAGCATGTCGACGCCGGTGATCTCCGCGGATCGATCGCTGATCTACGTCGTCGGTCGCACCAGCGATGCGGGCGGGCCCTACTTCCTCGGCTACGCGATCCGTACGCGCGACGGTTCCATCGCGGCGCGATTCCGCGTCGGTGAATACCTCGGC
>CBIHQZ010000922.1:0-3464 GCA_966212315.1 uncultured Myxococcales bacterium | reverse complement strand
CGTGGTGATGGTGGTGGCGAGTGGATGACCGCATGCTGTCATCGGGTGTGTGGGGCGGCTTCGAGGCGGTGCGTCGAAGTCAGCGCGAGCTGGGCCGCGCGTTCGCCACGCCACGAGACACGCTGTGCGCCCCCTCTTTCGACGTCGCTTAGCGTAACGCGTGCACGACCGCGCGACGGAGGGAGAGGGGGGCAGCGCGCTTCCCGAGCCCATGGCATGGGGGTGCGGTCACCCCGCTCTACGCGAACCGCGCCAGCCCGAACCGGCGAATCGCGTTCTCGCTCGTGCGCGCGCGGAACTCGTCGAGCGCGACGCCCACGGTGCCCGCGAGGTGCTTCGCGGTCGCCGAGAGATACGACGGCTCGTTGCGCTTCCCGCGAAACCCCTGCGGCGCGAGATACGGCGAATCGGTCTCGATGAGAATTCGATCGAGCGGAACGGTCTTCGCCACGCTCCGCAGGTCTTCCGAGTTCTTGAACGTCACGATGCCCGAGAACGAGATGTCGAAGTCGAGATCCATCGCCGACTTCGCGAACGACGCGTCTTCGGTGAAGCAATGGATCACGCCGCCGACGTCGCGCGCGCCTTCTTCGCGAAGGATCGCGAGCGTGTCGTCGGGCGCACTGCGCGTGTGAATCACGATCGGCTTGTTCACCTCGCGCGCCATGCGAATGAAGCGACGAAATGCCTCGTGTTGCGCGTCGCGCGGCGAGTGGTCGTAGTGGTAGTCGAGACCGATTTCGCCGATCCCCACGACGCGCGGATCGTCGGCGAGTTTGCGCATCAGGGCGATCGCCTCGTCGGTCGCAGCGGTTGCATCGTGCGGGTGGATCCCGATCGTCGCGAGGACATCGCGATGCGCGTGTGCGAGTCCGACCGCATCCGGCGCGCTCTCGGTGTTGCGCCCCGAACCGATCGTCACGAACCACTGCACGCCTTCGGCGCGAGCGCGCGCGAGAACCTCTTCGCGCTCGGGACCGAAGTCGGCGAAGTCGAGATGGCAGTGCGAATCGACGAGCGGTGCGGTCATGACGTCCTCGCTATTTCACACGTGTGCCGGCCGGCATCGGCTTCTCGATGGTCACGACCGAGAGCGACTCCGACGGACCGCACGCGAGCAGCATCCCGTGCGAGACGAGTCCCTTGCCGAAGTCGCGCGGCGCGAGGTTCGCGACCACGACGATCTGTTTGCCCACCAGCGCTTCCGGCGCATACGCGAGTGCGATCCCCGCGATGATGGTGCGCGGGCCGCTCTCTTCGCCGAGATCGACCTTCAATTGCAGCAGCTTGTCCTTCTTCGGAATGCGCTGCGCGTCCTTCACGTGACCCAATCGCAAGTCGACCTTCTCGACGTCGCCGAACTGGATCACGCCGGGCGTTCCGCTCTCTGCGGCGGGCTTCTCCGTCTTCGCATCCTTCGCCGGTGCCGCGGCCGTGTCCGCACTCGCAATGGCTGCGAAGTCGAACGTCTTCAGCAACGCGGCCTCGTCGTCCTTCGTGATGTTGCGGAACACCGGCTGCCCCGGCGCGAGTTGCGTCCCCGACGCGAGTTCGCCCCACGCCACGGGCCACACGTCCGCGCCCGGCTTCGGCGCGATCGGCGCGAGACCGAGCTGCGCACGGAGCGCGTCCATCTTGTTCGGCAGCGCCGGCCACAGCATCACCGACGCGATGCGAAGCACTTCGAGCACGTGATAGATCACCACGCCGAGGCGCGCCTTCTGCTCGGGATTCTTCGCGAGTGCCCACGGTGCGCTCTCGTCGAAGTACTTGTTCCCCGCCATCGCGAGATTGATCGCGCATTCGAGCGCGCGATGCGGTTCGAAGTCCTTCCAAGCCTGCGCCGCTTCCGCCGCGAGATCCGTCGCGCGCTTCTCCAGTACACGATCGACATCGGTCACCGCACTCGCTTCCACGGCGGGCACGCGTCCGTCGAAGAACTTCACCGCGAACGCGCCCAGCGATCGATGCAGAAGGTTGCCGAGCGTCGACGCGAGTTCGGAACGAACGCGATTGATCAACGCCTGCACCGAGAAGTCGCCGTCCTGCCCGAACGCGATCTCGCGCAGCAGGTAGTAGCGGAGTTCGTCCGCCCCGAACGCATCCGCGAGCTGCACCGGGTTCACGCCGTTGCGCAGCGACTTGCTCATCTTCAGACCATTCATGGTCAGGAAGCCGTGCGCGAACACCGTGCGCGGGAGTTGCTCGTCGCTGAACCCCGCGCTCATCAAGAACGCGGGCCAGTAGATCGTGTGGAAGCGAATGATGTCCTTGCCGACCAGTTGCAGATCGGGCGGCCAGAACGCCTTCAGCTCGCCATTGCCGAGCGCGGTGAGGTAATTCGCGAGCGCATCGAACCACACATACATCACGTGCGTCGGATCGCCAGGGACGGGAATTCCCCACGTGAACGACGATCGCGACACCGACAGATCGCGCAAGCCTTCGCGCACGAAGCTGATGACTTCATTGCGTCGAGTCGCGGGCAGAACGAACTCCGGGCGCTTCTCCCACAGCGTGAGCAACCGCTCGCCGTACTTCGAGAGACGGAAGAAGTACGTCGGTTCTTTCATGCGATCGACGGGCTTCTTGTGCACCGGGCACACGTTCCCTTCGAGCAGCTCTTTCTCCGTGTAGTACGCCTCGCATCCGACGCAGTACCAGCCCTCGTGGTGACCGAGATAGATGTCGCCGTTGTCCGCGCACTTCTTCCACAGCGCCTGCACGCCCTCGATGTGACGCGGCTCGGTCGTGCGAATGAAGTCGTCGTTCTCGATGAGCAGCTTCGGCCACGCCTCGCGAAAAGCTTTGCTCGTCTCGTCGACGAACTGCTGAGGCGTCTGCTTTCGGTTCGTCGCTTCTCGTTCGAGCTTGAGCCCGTGCTCGTCGGTGCCCGTGAGAAAGCGCGACTTCTGCCCGCGCATGCGGTGATAGCGCGCGAACGCATCGGCGACGACGGTCGTGTACGCGGTGCCGAGATGCGGCACGTCGTTCACGTAGTAGATGGGCGTGGTGACGTAGAAGTGATCGCTCATGGAAGTGTCCGTTCCGAAGGCCGCAATGCGCAGGCAGCGGGCTCGTTCGTCTACCGGGTTTTCGGCGGGCAGGGCAAGCCGAGCGCGACGGTGATCCCGTCACATGCGCACGAATGCGCGGTTCGACAAGTCGGGGAGGCTGAGCAGTGGGAGTTCAACCCGTTCGTAGTGAGCAAGTTGTCGCGGCTTTCGCGGCAACAACGGTGTCGAACCATGACGACAGATCGACGGTGTTCTCGGCTCGTTTCGCCCCTTCGACACCGCTGCGCGTGCCTCGCACAGCTTGCTCAGGGCGAACGGAGGTCTCCGGATTCTGCCCGAACCGATGCCTTCATCCGTACGGCGACCCTCTACCCCCGCACGTCGCGCAGTCCCACCAACATCGCTTCGACCGCCATCTGCAGATTCAGATTGCGATCGAAACTGTCG
>CBIHQZ010000921.1:0-3474 GCA_966212315.1 uncultured Myxococcales bacterium | reverse complement strand
GAAGACCTCACCGCGCGCGAAGTCGAAGTGCTCCAGCAACTCGCCGCCGGGCTTTCGAACAAGCTCATCGGCAACAAGCTCGGGATCAGCGAGCACACCGTGAAGTTCCACGTGAACTCGGTGATGTCGAAGCTCGGCGTGGAGAGCCGCACCGAAGCCGTGGTGCGTGCGGCGCGACTCGGTCTCGTGATCCTGTGACCGACTTGCCGGTCATTTGACCGAGCGGGCGGTTTTGCGTTCGATGCGTGGATGAATCGGCGAATCGCGGCGGCCGTCGCGTGTGTGTTGTTCGTGTCCGCGACCGCGGAGGCTTCACCGTGTGACGATGCGCGTGATGCGTGGCGGGTGGTCGACGCGTCCCGTTCTGCGCGCCATCGCGGCGAAGCGGCCGATGTCGAGCGCGCGGCGGCGGCGCTCACGGCAGCGAGTTGTACGCCGAGTGGCGCGAACCGCGAGTGGATCGTTCGCGCGCGATTGGAGGCGCGCCTGGCGGTGCTCGAGACGCACGCGGACATCGCGCTCGCGGCGGTCGATCGCGTTCCGGTGACGGGTGGATCGCACTCGGGGGATGCCTATCGCCGCTGGATGCGAACGACCCTCTCACCGTGGCTGATCCGCCAACTCGCAGCGATTCGAATCGTGAGCGGCGAAGCGACCGACCTCGCGCACGATGCGAATGCGGAGCCGTCGATCGCGGTCGATGCGTTGTCGGCAATGGTGCAACTCGAAGCGTCGTTGGTCACCGCGCTCGAATCAGTGCCGATGCCCGACGAGTTCCGCGCGGATCCGGCCCTCGCGCGCGCGTATCGCGAGTCGATCGAGACGAACACGGCGACCATCGTTCGCGCAGTTCGCGACGGCTACGACCGCATCACGCAACTCGAGCGTCGATCGCACACCATCCCGTCACCTTTGCGTCGCGCGGAGGCTTTCCTCGCACTGCGTAACGAACTGTCGGCCGCGGATCGCAATGCCGCGCATGCCGCGTCGTCGGAGGCGAGTGCGGCAAGTGCTTCGCCATCGCCCGGCGGAAGCGTCGTCGCGGGCGGCGTGCGTGCAACCGGCGACGCCGGACTTCCGTCGAGTGCCATCCGTGAGACGGTGCAAACCGCGCAGGAGGCGCTCGAGACTTGCTATGAGCGCGCGCTCGATCAAACGCCGACGCTGCGCGGCGACATCGCATTGCGCTTCGTGATCGGCGTCGACGGTCGCGTCTCGGGGACGCAGAGCACGGGCGGGGAGCCGCCTCTGCGCGGCGCTGCCGATTGTGTGGGGCGAACGGGGCGCGGCCTGCGATTCACGCCGCCGCGCGCGCCCGTGACCGTGGACTATCCGTTCCACTTGGAGCCGACCGCGCCGAGTCCGAACACGACCGCTCCCTGAATTCGCATGCTGCGAGCGGGCGCAGCATGCTGTCATCCGCGCGCAGGCATTCGGCGGCGCCGGCGGAGTGTCGCAGCCACCACCAACCCGCCCACCATCATCCACGCGCGCGAACGCGTTCCGCTCGCGCCCTCCGTGCGACAACCGCAACCGGCGCGGCCGTCCGTCGTACCGGCGTCCGTGGTCGCGCCATCGCGGGTGACGTTCGCGTCGCGATCACTCATGACGTCTGCACCGCTCGCGCCATCCGCCGCCGATGCATCGACACCAGTGCCCGCGTCGCTTCCGGGCATCACCCCCGGCATGCAACCGAGCGGCTCGTTCGACTCGTCGACACCGTCCGGTCGCGGCCCGTAGATCGGCGCTGCGCAGCCGCGCTCCAATGCACCGAGATCCGGCGCTGCGCCTTGGAATCCGTCGTCGATGTTCGGCAACGTCTCGCCGCGATCGATCGCGTTGGACATGTCCGCGAGTGTGACGTCCGCGGCCGCGAGCGCGGTGTGGTAGTCCGCCGGACCGACCATCGGCGCGGCGAAGATCGGCGTCCCGAGCAGCACGCCGTGCGCTTCGTATCGGCCTCCGGCGACGACGCCCGCGAAGTTCGCGTAGTTCATCCCCGTCGCGCCGTATCCGAAATGGAATTGCCCGTCGGGATACCAGCCATTGCGATCGATGCGCACCGTCGTGAACTCGATCGGCGCATCCCAGTTCGCGACGCGCCCGTTCATCGGCGCGGCGGGACCGACGAACAGATTGTTCGCGATCGTGACGTAGTGCGCGGTCGTCGAGTCCTCGAGCGTCTGGGCGTAGTTCGCGCTGACGAACGTGTTGTGCAGCACGAAGATACCGCTCGTCTCGCGCGTGCCGCCGAGCGAATGCAGTTTCATTTGCTCGTGCGCGACGTTCACCACGACGTTGCGGATCGCGTACGCGGGGCCGCCGTAGATCGGCTGGAAACTCAGCGTCGCATACGTGTTGGTGAAGCGATTGCGGAGCGCGCGCGCGTTGCCCGTCGTCGCATCGAGTTCGAGGCCGTTGTCGTACGCGGAGAGCACTTCGTTGCCGTAGAAGTCCACCGCCCGCGCGCCGTCTTCTTCGATCTTCATCGCGTCGCCGAAACCCACGATCGAGTTGTGGCAGACGACGTGACCGCTCCCTTGGACGTTGATGCCGTCGTCGTTGGCGTGTGCGCCGCCGTCGTCGGCGTACACCGCGGGCCACACGAGCCGGCCCTCGAGGACGTTGTCGCAAAGGTAGAAGTCGGATTGTCCCTGGCGCGCGCCGATACCGAGGATCACGTCGCGAATGCGCACACGGCGAACCACGTTGCGCGTTGCTCCGCCGCCTTGGAAACGCAGGCCTCGATTGTCGTGCTGAATGGTGAGTTGCTCGAGATGAACGTCGCTGCCGTAGATCTCGAGCACGTTGCCGCCAGTATTGCCGCCGTCGAGAACGACGCCATCGCGCGACGCGCCGCGAATCACGATCGGGTCGGACGTGGTGCCGCTCGCGTTCAGCGAGAATTCACCTGCGTACGTGCCGTTCGCGAGCGTGATGACGTCGCCCGGTTGCGCCGCGTTCAATGCAGTTCGCAATCCTGCGGCATCACTCACCGCCACCGCACGCGGATGCATCGGGTTCGCGCTCGGCACCGGACGCGTCGCCGCGGTCACCATGACGGTCTGGTCGACGGTGCCATCCGGATCGACTGCATGAAGTTCGATCTCGTACATCGTCGCGGGCGCGAGATCGAAGACACTCCCTGCGAACTGCGCCGCCACCGTCATCCCGGTCACGACCTCGGGATGCACGCGAAAGAGTGGGAGTGCATCGCGCCACGTGCTCGATCCCGCCACGCGATATCGCACGTTCACGCGGGCATCGAAGTCGTCGTCGCCGCTGACGAGCCACTGCACGCCGAGCGCGGTCGGCGTGGGACGATCCGTTTGCGTCGCACCGGGGTGGAGCACATCGTCCGCGAATGCTCGCGGGGGAACGATCGTCGCTGCGACGAAGACTGCACTGGTCAGTAGACGAACACGCATGATCGCCAGGGTACGCCACGGCCGAGTGCAAGTGCGACGTGTCACC
>CBIHQZ010000920.1:0-3477 GCA_966212315.1 uncultured Myxococcales bacterium | reverse complement strand
CACGGTGCGCGCGAACACGCCGGCGCGCACCGTGACGACGTCGTCGTCGAGCGCACCGCCTTCGTCGACGAATGCCGCGATCGTTCCGCAACCGCCATCGTCGCCCGCGCCACTCGCCGTCACGGCGCCGGACGTTTCGCTCATCGACATGCCGGTCGATCCGAATGCGCATTCGGTGTCGCTGGGTGAAGCCGTCGCAATCGCGCGCCGCGATCCGCCCTCGGTGCTGCTTGCACTCGCGCGCATCCACACTGCCGAGTCGCAAGTGCCGCTCGTACGCGCATCGCTCCTTCCGACATTCGCAGGCAACGCGAGCATCGGCGCCAACGGCTCCAATGGATCGACGCCGGTGCAGGGTTTCGGCACCGTGAACCAGACGCTCGGGCAACTCACGTTCGACACCAACGTCGGCGGCCGGTGGACCTTCTTCGACTTCGGTCGCACGTCGCTCAATGTCGATGCCGCGCAGCTCGGTGTCCAGGTTGCACGAATGGACGCCAACAGCGTCACGCGGCTCGCGGTGACGAACGCCGCCAGCGCTTACTTCACGGCGCTTGCCGATCAACAGCTGGTCGCATCGGCGACGCAGGTCGTGCAGCAGCGGCAGCGCGAGGCGGACATCGCGCGTGGACTCGTCGAAGGAGGCGCGCGCCCGCCGATCGAGCAGACCCGCGCGGAAGTCGGGCTGCAAACCGCGCAACTCGAACTCACCAATGCAATCACATCGCTGAACAACGACCTCGCGGCGCTCGCGGCGACACTCGCGATCGATCCGTCGCACGCGCTCGCCATCGTGCAGCCGCCGCTCATCGCGGTCGACGACGATCCCGCACATGCCGCGGCCGAGTCCGAACGAACGCGTCCCGAGGTCGCCACCGCGCGTCTGCAATTGCAACAAGCGGAAGTGCAGCTCTCCGCCGCGCGCGCGGGATATCGGCCGTCGCTCAACGCCGCGGCCACGGTAGGCGTGCGCTACAACCTCACTGCGCGCAGCACGGTCGACTCGATGGGCATGCCCGTGACCAACGTGACCAACGGCCCTTCGGAGTACGCGACGGCTTCGGTCGGATTGGCGGTGCCGATCTGGGACCCGGTTCTCAACGCGAACATCCGTCTCAACGAAGCAAGCGTTGCCACTGCGCGCGCGTCGCTGGCGCAGGTGGTTCTCAATGCGCGCACCGACGCGGTGCAGGCCGCCATCGGAGTTCGCGCCGCGCGTCAGGCCGTGCAGCAGGCCGAGCGTCTCGCCGCGGGTGCTGCAGCGAACCTCGCACAAGCCGAGGGGCGCTATCAGGCCGGCGCCGCACCGGTGCTCGAACTCGTCGACGCGCAGGCTTCCGACGCGACCGCGCGCCTCGCGGTGATTCGTGCGCGCTGGCAATTCGAGTTGTCGAAGGTCCGTCTGCTGGGCGCCATCGGACATCTCGACGTACTGTCCGCGCGGTGAGCGCCGCAGCGACGTCGATCGTGGTGGAGGGCGCGTCGTTCGCGTACGCACCCGGCGCGCGCTCGGTGGTCGACGACGTGTCGCTGTCGATCACGCGTGGCGAATTCGTCGGGATTCTCGGACCGAACGGCGCCGGCAAGAGCAGCTTGCTTCGCATGATGGCGGGGCTCACTCGCCCGACTCGCGGCACGGTTCGCATCGACGGCGGTGACACGCGCACCCTTACGCGCGGGCAGGCCGCGCGCCGGATCGCGGTCGTGCCGCAGAACGAACCGTCGGTCTTCGGATTCAGCGCACGCGAAGTGGTCGCGATGGGACGTGCACCCCACACCGGACTTCTCGGGACGCTCGGTCCATCCGACGATCTCGCGATCGAGCGCGCCCTCGAACGCTGCGACGCGCGGCAATTCGGCGATCGTTCCCTCGGCGAACTCTCCGGCGGTGAACAGAAGCGTGTCCTCATCGCGCGTGCACTCGCGCAGGGCGTGCCGTGGGTGCTGCTCGACGAGCCCGTCGCGTTCCTCGACATCAAGCACCAACTCGCGCTGTGCGATCTGCTTCGTCGCGGCGTGAGCGATGGGGAGTTCACTGCCGTCACGGTGCTGCACGATCTCAATCTCGCTGCGCAGTACTGTGACCGGCTCGTGCTGATGCGGGACGGACGCGTGCTCGCGAATGGCGCGGTCGCCGACGTGATGACGTACGGGCGCATCCGCGAGTGCTTCGACGCCGAGGTGTACGTCGGTCAGAACGAGATCAACGCGACGCGATTCTTCGTCCCGATGCGGCGACCTTGAGGGAATCGGTCGATCGCCCGGAACCGTGACCACGACTGCGCAATCGTTGCGGAGCGAGGGCGCCGACTGCGTAGTCCCGACGGACGCGAGGCGGGAAATTCCGCGTACATCGCAGTGGCCCGCTCCGTGCTCATTGCATGCTTCTTTCGGAGCGATGCGCCCGCGCTCCGCCACGGAGATCGATCGATGCGTCGAACCGACCGCTCTTTTCTTGTGCTCCGACCCACCCACGCGCTCCTGACCGCGGCGCTCGCTGCGCTGGCGGGATGCACGGTCACACTCGAGACGATCCCGCGCGACGTGGGTGGCGACGGCGCCGCGTTCGTGGATGGACGTGCGATCGACGCCGTGACTGTCGCGGACGGCGACGATGCCGCGTCCGACCGCACGACCGTCGATGTGGTCGACACCGGTGACGCGAGCGCGGACGACGCCAGCGACGCGAGCGCGGACGACGCCGGCGACGCGACCGGCGATGCCGACGCGATCGACGACACCACGACGATCGATGCATGCGTGCCGACCACGGAGATCTGCAACGGCCTCGATGACGACTGCAACGGCGTGGTCGACGAAGGCATCGCCCCTGCGCGCTGCGGCACAGGTGCGTGCACCCGCATCGGAGCAGGGTGCATCGCCGGCGTGAACGCGTGCGTACCGGGTGCGCCGAGCGCCGAGGTCTGCAACGCGATCGACGACGACTGCGACGGCACCGTCGACAACGCGCCGCTTCCGCCAACGTGCGGACTCGGCGTGTGCACGGGCCGCGTCGCACAGGCATGCACGGGCGGCGCACCCACGGCGTGCATCTCGCTCAGTGTGGCGAGCGGCACGCCGGAAGACTGCTCGAACAATCTCGACGACAACTGCAACGGCGTGGTCAACGAAGGTTGCGGCTGCAACGCGTACGTCGCGCCGCGGGGCAACGACGCGAACAACGGACTGTCACCGACGGCTCCGAAGCTCACGATCGGAAGCGCGATCACGGCCCTCGCGAACACCGGCAACCCATCGGGTCGAGTCTGCGTCGCTGCCGCTGGAACGAGCAGCGCGTGCGCGCGTCAGGTCTACGTCGAGCCGGTCACCATGGTCGAAGGGATCTCGGTGTTCGGCGGCTACAACCAGTACACGTGGTCGCGCTCGGCGGGGTGCGTGACGGTGATCCAGGCGGTGAATTCGCAAGGAGTGTACTTCGGTCACAGCCTCACCCGCGCGACGCAGATCGACGGCTTC
>CBIHQZ010000919.1:0-3480 GCA_966212315.1 uncultured Myxococcales bacterium | reverse complement strand
TACAGCCCGACCGTCGCAGCGGCCTCGAAGGGCTACGACGTGGTGGTCGTGACCGCGAGCGTGTTCGGCAAGGACCTCGCCCCGCGCGTCGCCGCGAAGCTCGGTGCCGGTTACGCGAGCGACATCTCGCGCGTCGAAGCGAACGGCGGAAAGCTCACCTACAAGCGCCCGATGTACGCTGGCAACGCCATCGCCACGATGGAGATCACGAGCCCGGTGCAGGTCGTGAGCGTGCGTCAGGCGGAGTTCGAAGCAGCGGCCCCGTCGGGCGGCGCGAGCGCGACGTCGAACGTCGGCGTCGAGAAGCAGGCCTCCGCGGATCGCGTCGAGTTCATCTCGCTCGAAGAGGTGAAGTCGGAGCGTCCGGAACTGACCGAAGCGAAGGTCGTCGTCTCGGGCGGCCGCTCGCTCAAGAGCAGCGAGAACTTCAAGACCGTGCTCGAACCCCTCGTCGACGCGATGGGCGCCGCGATGGGTGCTTCGCGCGCGGCCTGTGACGCGGGCTACGTGCCGAACAACCTGCAGGTCGGACAGACCGGCAAGGTCGTCGCGCCGCGGCTCTACGTTGCGGTCGGCATCTCGGGCGCGATCCAGCACCTCGCCGGGATGAAGAACTCGAAGACCATCGTCGCGATCAACAAGGACCCCGAAGCCCCGATCTTCCAGGTCGCGGACTACGGCCTCGTCGCCGATCTCTTCAAGGCCGTTCCGGAACTCACCGACGCCGTGAAGAAGGTCCGCGCCGAAGGCTGATTCTTCCGACCCGCCCCTCGCGACTTGCCCCTCCCCGTCTCTTCTTCTTCTCCTCGTGGCCGGTGATAGGCTACGCGCCGATCTGATGCGGCGACGCTCGTACGCCTTTTCTCTCGCGACGACGTTCGCGGTTCTCACGCTGCTCGCTTCGCCGCGAAGTGCGGCAGCGCAAGACCTCGCCGGCACCTATCGCGTCACGACGGACCAGACCACCGTGCAGATCCCCGAATGGGGATCCGATTGCGGTCCGCGCCCATCGTCACGCACCGGCAACGTCGGTCGCGAAGCCACCGTCACCAGCGACGGCTCGCAACTCACCATTCAAGACGGCCGCCATCGCAATCGCACCGACGGTTGCTGGAGCGACAATCCGAGCGCGCGCCGCATCTCCGCGAGCCACACCGGCAACCGTTGGTCGATCGTCTGCCAGACGCCGGATTCCGAGTACCAGCACGAGCAGGGCACCTACACGATCACGGTCGACGGCGCGCACATCACCATGCGCGAGTCGACGGAGTACTCGTGGCAGCTTCGCGAGAGCCGTTGTCGCGCCAGTGCTTCGCGCACGCTCGCGTACGAGCGCACCTCCGGTGCAGCCACGCCGCCGCCGGTCGTCGATGCCGGCAGCACGCACGCGACGACCCCGCCGCCCCCCGCGCGCTGCGCAACGGTCGGTGCCCCCGCACGCTTGACGCTCGCCCCCGCGCGTCGATCGCTCGCGCCTGGCGGTCGCGGCTGTTTCCGCGCGCGTTTCCTGGATCCGAACGGCTGCGAGGTAAGCAGCGGGCTGCCGCCGATCGTGTGGACGATGACGCGTGCGAGCGGCACCGCACCGAGCGCCGATGCCGTGATGGAGAGCGGCTGTGTGCGCGCCCCGACCGGACTCACGGTCGGCGAGTTCAACGTGACGGCCACGGCTGGTCCGCTTTCGGCGAGCGGTATCGCAGCCGTTGTCTCCGCGGAGGAGCTCCAAAACCTCGTTGCCGCGAACTTCGAGGACGAGACGCCCGACGCGGGCGCTGCCGATTCGGGCCCCGCGATCACGCCCTCGGGCTCCGGCGTCGGCGCTGTCGTCGTGCAGGCACCACCCCCGCCTCCTGCGCCCGGCAGCTCGTTCGGCCCGCTCTTGTGGGGACTGATGGCGCTCGGCGGGCTTCTTGCGATCGCGGGCGTCGCGCTTCTTGCCGGACGACGAAAGCCGGCCCGTCCGAGCCGCGCACCCGAGCGGGTGGCCAAGCCAAACGCCGTCGCCACCGGAAAAGAGCTCTCGCCGGTGAAAAGGCAGGCAGAGCCGCCACCGATGCTGGCGGACGTGACCGCTCCGATTGCTCGGTCGCCCGCTGCCGAAGCTGCCGCACCGGTCATCGCGCCGGTCGGGCCTGCCTACGTCCAAGCCGCGAGACCGTTGGTCAAACGTTGCCCGCAGTGTGACCAGCGCTTCACGTTCGAGAACGCGTTCTGTCCCGAACACGGCGTCGCACTGGTCTCCATCGAAGGGATGCCGGTCGGCAACGCGACGGCGATCGCGGGGAGCGCGGGCAGGGGCTCCGCGAGTTCGGTGTGCGCGCGTTGCGGCCAGCCGGTCGAAGCCGGTGCGCAGTTCTGCCCTCGCGACGGCACTCCGATCCTTGCGCCCACACCGCCGGCACCGAGCGCGCCCGCCGCGGCGCTTCCGCTCGTATGCCCGCGATGCCAGCGACGGTTCGCCGATGGGACCACCTTCTGCGGCGAAGACGGATCGCCGCTCGCACGTGGGTAGGCGGAGACGAATTCGTGCACTACGGAGCAGCTAATCTTCCAACACGATCGCGGGTCTTCTCTGCGCCCGTGCTTGACCAGGGATTCCGCGGCTCTCTAGAATGCGGCTGTCAATTTTCAACGATGCCTGACAGAGCTACAGGGGCACCCGAATTTTTCGTGCGAGGACGGGACGGGTGGCGCCACTCACGAGACGAACTGCTCGGTCAGGGAACGGAAATGTCAGTTGTCGGGATCGAGCAGTGTTCGCGAACGCCCGCGAAGTAACCGCCGCCGTGATGTCGGAAGGCCGATGCGCCTTCGTGGATGGGTGACGAGACAATGAAGATCGTATGCCAGAGCTGCAGCGCCAAGTACTCGATCGCGGACGACAAGGTCCAGGGCAAGAAGGTCTTCAAGATCAAGTGCAAGAAGTGCGGAGAAGACATCCTCGTGCGCGGCGAAGGTGCCGAGGGCCCGGGAGCTTCCGCTGCTGATCAATTCAGCGAAGACGAGGCAACGCGCGTCGTTTCGCCGGACGCCGGCGGCGACGGAACGTGGCACGCCGTGGTGAACGGCGATCAGCAAGGCCCGTTCGCGATGACGCAGTTGCGCGAGATGATGGCGAGCGGATCGATCGATCCGGAGACCTACGTCTGGAAGGACGGCTTCACGGACTGGAAGCCGATGAAGGACGTTCCGGATCTCTACCTCGCGCTGGCCGGTAGCGCGCCGGTTGCCGAAGCGGCCCCCGCTGGCGGCGATGCGCTCTTCGCGAGTGCCCCGGCGGCGGCGCCGGCCGCGAGCGACGGTGGTTTGTTCGGCTCGCCGCGCTCTTCGAGCGCCGGCGGTGGTGGCGGTGGATTGTTCGGCGCACCGTCTGGTGAAGCGAAAGCACGCGCAGGGAGCAAGGCCTCCGGCGGTGCGGACCTCTTCGGCGGTGAATCGAAGCCGATGTTCGGCGGCGGCGGCGAGGAAGAAGTCTCGACG
>CBIHQZ010000918.1:0-3480 GCA_966212315.1 uncultured Myxococcales bacterium | reverse complement strand
TGTGTGTGCGCCCGACGCGTGCGCAGGCATCGATTGCAGCGCCGGACAGGTCTGCGAGAGCGGCGTGTGCGTCGCGAATCCGTGCTCGAACATGGGATGCGGAAATCTTCGCGTGTGTCAGGGCGGCACCTGCATCGATGATCCGTGCGCTGGCGTTCACTGCCCCGGCGCGCCCGACGTGGTGTGCATCGCCGGTGAGTGCGTGCGACCGAACGCCGGGCCGCTCGGCAATCCCGATCGCGCAATCGGCAGCGGCGGCGGCGCGGCGTGCAGCGTTCGACCGGGTCGTTTCGGCGGACGCACGAGCGTGCTCGCGATCCTCGGCATCGCCGTCGTCGCGGTGGCATTCCGTCGCCGCCGTCGCACCGCGGGCGCTGTCACCGCAGCGGCCATCGCGGCAAGCCTCGGCGCGTGCCAGAGCGAGCCGTACTGCTTCAACTGCAACGATGTCTCGACCAGCACCGATGCGACCGGCCGCGACATCAACATGATCCCGTTGAACTGCACGCCGACCGGCGAAGAAGTCTGCGACGGCGTCGACAACGACTGCGACGGACTGATCGACGAAGGCTTCGACACCGAGACCGACCCGCGCAACTGCGGCGCGTGCGGCAACTCCTGCGCGGCAGCCCATTCGCTCCCTACCTGTCGCGCCGGCAACTGCGCGATTCGCCAGTGCGACATCGGCTACTACGATCTCAACACCGATCCGACGGACGGGTGCGAGTACACGTGCACCCGTCGCAGCGACACCGAGACTTGCAACCGTCTCGACGACAACTGCAACGGCGTGATGGACGAAGGCTTCGACTTGCAGACCGACGTCACGAACTGTGGTTCGTGCGGCAACGCCTGTCGGTTCACGCAAGCAGGTGCGACCTGCGTCGCGGGTGTTTGCACCATCGGCGCGTGTCAGGCCGGCTTCGTCGACCTCGATCACAACCCCGCCAACGGCTGCGAGTATGCGTGTCGCGCGTCCGGCAGCGAGTTGTGCGACATGGTCGACAACGACTGCGACGGCATGATCGACGAAGACCGCGCGTGCCTCACGCTCTTCCCGATGTCGAGCGACGTGCGCCTCGATCGCTCGCCGCAGAACTCGCTCGCGCCGGTGATCTCGGGCGACGGCACGATGGCGGTCGGCGTCGCATTCATGGACCTGCGCAACACGCCGATGCCCGACGCGCCGCTCGCCGAAGTGTGGTTCGCGCGCTCGAGCGACAACGGCAGCACGTGGAGCCAGGATCTTCGCGTCGATCACGGTGCCCGCGCAGGACGCGATTCGATCCGCCCGGCGCTCGGTTGGAACGGCAATCGCGCGGTCACCGTGTGGAGCGACTTCCGCAGCTCGGGGAACTATCGCGAGATCTGGTCGAACGTCTCGACCGATGACGGCGCGTCGTGGAGCGCGACCGACGTGCGCGCGAACGCGGGCATCGACGATTCGTTCAACGTGCGCGTCGCGATGAACTCGCGATCGATCGTCGCGGTGTGGGAAGAACTCGCGCTCGATCGCTCGCGTCACATCAACGCGGCCCGATCGACCGACGGCGGCGCTACGTGGTCGCGCAATCAGGTCGATCATTCGCCCGCGATCAAGATCGCGTCGGCCCCGGCCGTTGCGCTCGTCGGCAGCAACGTCTTCGTCGTGTGGCAGGACAACCGCAACGGTCAGACCGACGTGTACCTCAATCGCTCGACCGACACCGGCGCGACCTGGCGCGCGACCGACACGCGCATGGACACGGACACCGCCGGCAGCCATGCGAGCGAGCGAGTCGACGTGGCCGCGGACGCCGACAATCACGTGATCGTCGCGTGGCAGGACGTGCGCAACGGCAACACCTACGACATCTTCGCGCGCGTCTCGAGCGACGCCGGCGTTACGTTCGGCGCGAGCGATCAGCGCCTCGACACGACGCCGTTCGACACCGACTCGGTGCGTCCCGCGGTCGTGAGTCTCGCGAGCGGACACGCCGCGGTCATCTGGATCGACAACCGGTGGGGCCGTCCGAATCTGTACTCACGCACGACGTCCGATGGCGGCGCGACGTGGTCCGCCAGCGACTCGCAGGTGATGGGCGCACGCGGCGGTTCGAACGCGGTGGACTTCGCGGCGGCCGGTGTCGCGAACAGCGTGTTCGTCGCCTGGTCGGACGATCGCAGCGGTCAGCTCGACGTGTACGCGAACTACTCGAACGACGGCGGTGCGACGTTCCAGCCGCGTGACCTTCGCCTCGACACCGGCGCCGCGGGCGCAGCTGCGAGCGAGACGCCGACGATCTTCGCGGCCGTCGCACCGAGCGGAAATCCGATCGCGCACGTTGCCTGGGTCGATCGCCGCAACGACGGGGTCGATGGCGATATCTACTACCGCTCGATTCGCTGAGAGGGTCCCGATGCCCGAGTTCGACACCGGTGCGTTCGAAAGGTCGGCGGCAGGGCAACTGCTCCGCCGTCTCGCCGAAGCCGACGCGGGGGGTGCGCCTCCCGCAGATCCCAATACCCTCGATGCGCGTGACACTGCCGCGCTGCTCGAACTCGAGCGTCTCGGATACGTCCGCCTCGAGCGCGGCGCGGGGCCGCTCGCATGGCGTCTCCAGCGGGCGGTCTTGACGGACGCGGGCCGGACCCGCATGCAACGCACGCAACCGTGATGAAGATCTCCTCGCCGGGTCTCGACGCCCTCGATCAACGCTTCGCCCACGCATCGCCGGCAGAGATCCTGCGATTCGCGCACGCGACCTTCGGCGCTCGCCTCGCGATTCTCTCGAGCATGCAGCGCGCCGGCACGACGCTATGTCACGTAGCCGACCGCGCCGGACTCGACGTCGACGTGCTCTTCGTCGACACCGGGGTTCTTCACGCGGAAACCCTCGCGACGCGTGATCGCCTCGCGGCGACTCATCCGCACCTGCACATCGTCACGTTGACCCCCGAGCGCGGTTTCGCCGCGCAGACCCGCGACGAAGGCGTTCTCTATCTCACACGCGAGGGCCAGGAGCGCTGCTGCGAACTCCGCAAGTCTGCCCCGCTGCTCGCGATGCGCGGACGCTACGACGCGTTGGTCGGCGCGCTCCGCCGCGACGAAGGCGGCGCGCGATCACGGGTTCGTGTGTTCGACCTCGACACCGAGATGAACGCGCTCCGCGTGCACCCGTTCGCGCATCTCGGTCGCGAAGCACTCGATGCGTACATCACCGAGCACGCCGGCGACGTCGTGATCAATCCGCTCCACGCCATGGGCTTTCCGACCATCGGATGCTTCCCCTGCACGACGCCGGTTCGCCCCGACGAATCCGAGCGCGCGGGACGTTGGCGTCACCTGGCAGGCGTCGAGTATTGCGGCATCAATCCGACCGATCGCGGCGCGACGCGATCGATCGAAGTCGACGACCGATACGCCGCGCCCCTCGGACTCTGACTCGCTATCGAACCACTGCCGCGCCGGGTGCGAGCAGCGGGTGCGTCAGCTCGAGT
>CBIHQZ010000917.1:0-3481 GCA_966212315.1 uncultured Myxococcales bacterium | reverse complement strand
TACTGACTGAACTCCGAGCGATACGACTCTTGCCGCATGCGGATCATGCCGAGCATTCCGTATGCTTCGCTCAAGCGTGCCTTCCGCGCGTACTTGCGGAACGAGACGACGGCAATCGATGCGAGCACCGCGAGGATGGCAACGACGACCATCAACTCGACGAGCGTGAATCCGGCAGAGGAACGGCGGACGGTGCGGAGTTGCATCGAGACCTCCGAAGCGAGCAATCAACGCGCCACGCAACGTCGCGAACGCGCGATGCGAGTGTAGCGCACGACATGGGCGGAATGTCGCGTTCCGCGCCCCGAGATTCGGTCGTTCACCTGGCGGGGCTGACGGTTCGCGTCGGCTCGGTGACGAATCCCGTCACCCCGGACGGGACGTGCGCCCTTTGCCGCCGGGCTCCGAGCCACCGCTGTCGTCGTCGTCGCCGCCCGCATCCGCGCTGATCCCGAGCTTGCCGAGTCGATAGCGAAACGAGCGGAAGGTGAGTCCGAGAAGCGCGGCCGCCTTGGTGCGAACGCCGTCGGTACGCTCGAGCGCCTGGGTCAGCAACGAACGCTCGACGTTGGCCATGTACGCTTCGAGATCGAGGCCGTCGGTGGGCAGCACGGGCGTAGTGGTGACCGCCAGCGGACCACCGGTGATCTCGGGAGGGAGGTCGACCAGCTCGATCACGTTGCCGCGCGCGAGCGTCACCGCACGCTCGACGGCGTTCTCCAGTTCGCGGACGTTCCCGGGGAATCCGTAACCGAGCATCGCCCGCATCGACTCGGGCGAGAACGCGACGAGCGGCCGCCCCTGTTCGGTCGCGAATCGCGCGCGAAAATGTTCGACCAGCAAGGGGATGTCTTCGCGGCGATCGCGGAGCGGCGGCAGTTGCACGCGCAGCACGTTGAGCCGGTAGTACAAGTCCTGCCGGAATCGCCCAGCCTTCACGTCGGCATCGAGATCGCGATTCGTCGCGGCAACGATGCGCACATCGACCGGCACTTCCTGATTCGATCCGACCGCGCGAATCTTTCGCTCCTGCAGCGCGCGGAGAAGCTTCACCTGCACCTGCGGCGGCAGTTCGCCGACCTCGTCGAGCATCAGCGTCGCACCGTCGGCCTCGCGAAAGAGTCCATCGCGTTTCGCCACGGCGCCCGTGAAGGAGCCCTTTTCGTGCCCGAACAGTTCGCTCTCGAGCAGGGCCTCCGGGATCGCACCGCAGTTGATCACGACGAATGGCTTGTCGCGTCGATCGCTCTCGGCGTGCAGCACGCGCGCGAACATCTCCTTGCCGGTACCGCTCTCGCCGGTGATCAGCACACTCGTGCGAGACGGCGCAGCGCGACGCACCAGGTCCATCGCTGCATGGAACGCCGAACTCTTGCCGATGATCTCGACGCCCGCCGGCCGCGACGCGCGCGCGAGCGCACGAAGCGACGCGTTGTCGCGCAGGAGCAAGCGCTTCTCGAGCGCCTTCGCGATCACCGCGCGCATGTTGGTCAGTCCGATCGGCTTCTCGAGATAGCCGTAGGCACCGCGCTGCATCGCTTCGACCGCGGTCTCCACGGATGCATGTGCGGTCACCACGATGACCTGCGTGTCGCTCGAGCGTCCGCGCACCATCGCGACCACGTCGAGCCCGGAGCCGTCGGGCATCACGAGGTCGGTGATCACGAGATCGAACGGCGGCGCGCCCTCGATGACTTCGCGCGCTTCACGCGTGCCGCTCGCGATGGTCACGTCGTGCCCTGCTCGCTGCAGCATCACCTGCATCATCTGTCGCAGCGATTGCTCGTCATCGACGACGAGGACTCGAGCGCTGCCGGCGGCTGATTCGCGCGTGCTCATGATCAGTTGCGAACGTTAGCAGCGAACGGGGGTGGTCCCTGCATTTGCGAGGACCTCACCCCCGCTGCCGCGTGCCCCTCTCCCTCGATGCCCGCACCGGGCGTGCGAACGCAGGCATCGTCGAGAGAGGGGCTCGAACGATGAAGCGTGGTGGGTGACCTGCCTTCGTTTGCGGTGCGGCGGGCCGGATGCGTCGGAGACGCAGGGGGCACGTGGCGAGCAACAGGATGGCGATGCATTCACGTAGGCCGCATTCGCAGATACAGACACTGCGCACTGCGCACTCGACGCTTCTGACGCTCGTACGTCTCGTTTGCGGCCCCCACCTCGCGCGCGCCCTACCCGCGCTTGCGCGCAACCGCGACGAGAAATCCCGAGACGTAAGCGAGCGGCGTCTTCTGCGCGGCGAATTCGGCAGCGCGCAACACGCGGCCCACCACCGGGACATTCATCGCTCGCGCAGTGGGCACGAACGTGCGCACGCCGCGGAAGCCTTCGAGCTGAAGGGACGACGGGAGCATCTCGCGGATCGCACTCGCCGAGTCGAATCGCGTGTACACCGCGTCTTCGCGGGTCTTTTGCGAGATCGCGCCCGGGCCGCCGAGCCGCTTGGCGAGAAATCGAAGGCTGTACGGATTGTAGAACTCGGCGACGACATGACCGCCGGGCGCCGTCACGCGTGCCATCTCGCCGAGCGCTTTCCGAATGTCGGGCACGTGCGCGAGGACTTTGAACGAACACACCAGGTCGAACGAATCGTCGGCGAACGGCAGGTCGGTCGCGAGCCCCTGCACGACTTCGAGGCCGCGTTGGCGTGCGCGGCCGAGCATTCCGCGCGAGAGGTCCAGACCGACCGCCGTGTGCGCGCGTGCGCCGAGACGCGAGAGGATCAGTCCGGTGCCGCAGCCGACTTCGAGCACCCTCGCCCCGCGCGCGAACGGCTCGGCAATGGCGACCTCGAGATCGTCGATGAGCGCGTGATAGCCGTGACCACGCTCGCGTTCGTACCAGTCACTGAATTCGTCGTAGTACGCCTCGGTCGCTCGATGCTCGCTCATGGCGAGAGCGATCTACCACAAGGGCGATGGGCCGGGGACGTTCATCGCGCCGTGCGGAGCGCGTCGTAGAGATCCTCGTGGGCCGCCGCGACGACAGAGGGATCGCACGTTTTCGCGACCCACTCGGCCGCAGTGCGTGCTCGCGTCGCGCGCTCGGTCGCGGGCATCGCAGCGAGCGTGCGAAGCGTTTCCACCAGCGCGGCGGGATCGCCGGGTGCGACCGCATGCGCGCCGCCCGATGGCGTGAGTTCTTCGGCCGCGGTTCCGCGCGCGACGAGTACCGGCACTTCGAGACGTATCGCTTCGAGCAACACCAGCGGCCAGTCCATCTTCGCGTGGAGCGTGTCGCTCACCAGCGTCACCGTCGTCGCCGCCGCGAGCACCGCGTGAATGTCGGTGATCTCCCCGAGCCACACGATGTTCGCGCCGAGTTCTTTGCCGAGCGCTTCGAGCCGTGCGCGCGCCTCGTGAGCACGCGGCGTCTTCGGTCGTGAGGCCACCACCCAGCCGACATCGGGCGCCGCAGCGGCTGCACGGACGAAAGTCTGGGCGCCGTTGCCGAACTCGAGATCACCCGGATAGAG
>CBIHQZ010000916.1:0-3484 GCA_966212315.1 uncultured Myxococcales bacterium | reverse complement strand
CGTTCGCGGAAACGAAAGAGGCGCTGCTCGGTCTGTATCTGCTCGAGTGCGCGAACATCGACGAAGCCGTGCAGACCGCGCTGCAGCTCAAGGCTGCCAACCCCAGCGCGGTGTACGAGATCCGGCCGGTGGTTCTGTATCTCCCGGGCGCGTCGCTCCAACGCGCCGAAGCGGGCCTCGATCTCGTTCGCCCCGCCCGCGACTGACGCGCGACGCCGGAGGCTTCGTGGACCACGCCGCTGCGACGCAACAGTCCGCGATTTGATCTTCGACTTCGATCGGTCACGTACGCGTGATGGAGCATCTTCTCTCGGAGGGCTGGCTGCGCGACGTCGTCGGTCTGCTCGTTCGCGCGGTCGAGGCGATCGGCGCGTTGGTCATCTTCTATGGAGGCGCACGCGGCTTCATCGCCTTCATCGCGCGCACGCTGCGCTCCCGCGACGCCGATGCACTCGTCAGCGTTCGCCACGACCTCGCCCGCTATCTCGCGCTCGGTCTCGAGTTCCAGCTTGGAGCCGATCTGCTTCGCACCGCGGTCGCGCCGAGCTTTCGGCAGATCGGTCAGCTCGCCGCGGTCGCCGCGATCCGCACCACGCTGAACTACTTTCTCGAACGCGAGATTCGCGAAGAGCGTGTCGACGCGCGCGCGGGCGATGCAAGTGTTCGCGTGCATCCGCATCAAGAGAAGCCGTGATCTTCGATCGCGCCGCCCTGTGGATGACGGTGCTCGGCGTCGTCGTGGTGATCTCGAGCGCGCGATCGCGTGACGGCGCGCGCGAAGGACTCGCGATGGCGCTCGCGCTGTGGACCGGCGCGGGTCTCCTTCGGTTGTGCGGCGGTCCTTCGGTGTCCCGCATCGTGGTGGCGGCGGCGTTGGTGTTGATCCGGCGCGTCGTGACCGCGAGCCTCGTGCGGAAGCGGGGACGAGAGACCTCACCCCCGGCTGCCGCCCGCCCCTCTCCCTCCGACGCCACTGTGATCCCGCGCACGCAGGCGTCGTCGAGAGAAGGGCTCGAACGATGGAGGCGTGCGCGGGAATGGTCGACGTCGTACGCGCGGCGGGCCAGCCAACACACCCCCGACGCTTCGGCCCCCTGAGCCCCTCTCTCGACGACGCCTCGAGTACGCGTGTTACGCGCGGGCGTCGGAGGGAGAGGGGCGCGCGGCAGCGGGGGTGAGGTCGTCTCCCTCTCTGCCTCTTTGTCTTTTGGCACCGAGTGCCACAATATCCCGGAACCATGACCGTCGCCGACGTTTCCTCTGCCCGCCGCAGCGCGCCCGTCGCGCCGTTCGTCTTCACCGATCCCGCCGTCCGTCGCGACCCGTATCCGTACTACGCGCGGCTTCGACGCGAGATGCCGGTCGCGCGGATGCACATGAACTTCCAGCGCGGCGAGACGCTCATCGCGACACGCTACGACGACGTCTATCAACTGATGCGCGATACCGAGCGCTTCGCGAACGACCGCCGCACCGTCGGGCAGAAGATCTCGTGGATCGAACAGACCCTCGGCATGGGGATCTTCGATTCGCTCATCATGCAGGACGGCGCCGACCACCGGCGGCTCCGCGATCTGGTGCACAAGGCGTTCACGCCGGGGCGCGTCGCAGCGCTCGCGACGCGGATGGAAACGATCGTCGACGAACTGCTCACGAAGGCGGACGCACAGGGCGAGATCGATCTCATCGCGGGGCTCGCGCTGCCGCTGCCGCTCACGGTGATCTGCGAAATGATGGGCATCCGCGATCCGCGCGATCGTCGCGACTTCGCGCGCTGGATGAACGGCGTGCTCGACCTCGAGGGCGGCGACCTGCTTCACCTCGTGGCGGCGATTCCGAAGATGGTGCTGCTCAATCGCTTCCTGAAGCGAATCATCGCGGAGCGGCGCGCGAATCGCGGCGACGATCTGCTGAGTGCGCTCATCGCCGCAGAGGAAGAGGGTGATCGTCTCTCGCCGGCAGAACTGGTCGTCACGACGTATGTGCTCTTGCTCGCGGGGCACGAGACCACCGTGAATCTCATCGGCAACGGCACCCTCGCCCTGCTCGAGAACCGCGATCAACTGGAGCGCCTGCGCGCGGAGCCGGCGTTGATCGACAGCGCGGTCGAGGAGCTGTTGCGGTTCTCGAATCCGGTGCACGTGAACGCGCCGCGCTTCGTGCGCAAGGACACCGAGCTAGGGGGCGTGTTCCTTCCGCGGGGCACGACGATCGCGCCGGTGCTCGCTGCTGCGAATCGCGACGAGACGCGCTTCCCCGATCCCGATCGCCTCGATCTCGGCCGCACGCCGAACAAGCACCTCGCGTTCGGCTTCGGCGCGCACTTCTGCGTCGGCGCGCCGCTCGCGCGGCTCGAAGCGAAAGTCGCGTTCACCGCGCTCGTGAAACGCTACCCGAATCTGAAACTCGCCGTACCGCGCGAGAGCCTCGCGTGGCGCGGGTCGACGTCGTTGCGCGGGCTGACGGCGTTGCCGTTGCGACTGCGGGGGTAGCGCCGACGCGGCACCCTTCTTCTCACACCGCTTCGAACGCCGCCTCGTTCGCGATGTACGGCACGTAGCGATAGTCGCGAATCGACGCCACGCGACCCGCGTCCCACTCGAGCAACATGAAGTACGCGGGCTTCGTCGCGCCGCCGACGAATGCGGCCAACGCGAGCTGCCCTTCGAGCCGCACCACCCGCACCGCGACGTTCTCTTTCGCGTAGCGGCCGAAGTACATGCCGACTTCCTTGCCGCGGCGCTGGGACTTCGACACGAGATCCAGCTTGCAATCACTCCCGACCAGCGCCCGCACGCCGTCCCAGTCGCGCGCGTTGAAGAGCGATGCGTAGCGTTCGAGATCTGCTCTCGCGGCAGCGCCGGGCGTCTCCGTCGCCACGTCTGCACGCAGCTTCGCGCGGCCTCGTACCAGCGCCGCTTTCACTGCCATCACCGTGGCTCCCATCGTGTCGGCCGTCTCTTCCAACGAGTGACCGAGCACGTCTTTCAAGATCACCGCGCTCCGCTGCGCGACCGGCAGCACGAGAAAGCGCGCGAGCGCCGCGCGCACCACCATCGGATCCGCGGCTTCGACGAATCCCGCGACGTCCACGATCTCGTCGATGTCGGCGCGCGCTTCGGTGTACTTGCGTCCGTGCGACTTCATGAAATCGACGGCCGCGTTGTGCGCGATGCGAAACAACCACGGTCGCAGCGCCGGCACATCAGGCGAGAGACTCAGCGTGTAGAACGCCTTGGCCAGCGTGTCCTGCACGATGTCCTCGCCGTCGATCACCGAGCCGGTGAGCCGCGCGCATTAGCGATGCAGCTCGGGACGAACGTCATCGACCAGCGCCAGGAACTGCTCGCGCGCGCTCGCGACCGTCTCGGAAATTCCCGTCATGCAAACGACGCTACCCTCACGACATCCATCGTCCCCCGCCAGTTCGCTTTGGTCATCGTCCGTTCCCCCCGTGCGCCGCGGCGATCTCCACCCCCCGCAA
>CBIHQZ010000915.1:0-3486 GCA_966212315.1 uncultured Myxococcales bacterium | reverse complement strand
ACCCTCAGCGCCGCGAGCCAGCAACTCTTCGCCAACATCCCGCGCGGGCACTCGTCGGGCGGCGGGCGCGTGCTCCTCGCGCAAGGCGCGTTCATGGGCTCGCTCGGTCAATCGATGGACGACGTGCTGCGTTCGCTCGGCGAACTGCAAGCGATGGTGGGCGACTTCGCCGAAGAGAACGAACCGCTGCTCGGCGTGTCGCGCCGTCTCTCCACGCTGCGCAAGTCGATCGACATCCTCACCGACACCGAGAGCCAGACCCACGTCGCATTCTCCGAACCCGACGCGCGCGGCGGCGGCGCGCTCGGCGCGTGCCCGGTCGAGATCGGCCCGATTCTCAGCGATCAACTGTGGAACCGTCGCGGCGCGGTGATCCTCACCAGCGCCACGCTCTCGTCGGCGGGCGAGCACGGCTTCGGCTTCATCCGCAAACGTCTCGGCGTCCCCGACGACGCGCGTGATCTGCTCCTGTCGTCACCGTTCGATTACGGCATGCAGGCCGCGCTCTACGTCCCGCGAGGACTCCCCGAGCCGCGCGACGAGGCGTACTTCGACGGCGCGATCGAACAGATTCGCAAGCTCGTCGCCATCACCGACGGCGGTGCGTTCATCTTGTGCACGAGCGTGCGTCAGATGCGTGCGTTCGCGGCGGAACTGCGCGGATGGAAGTACCCCACGTTCGTGCAAGGCGAGGCGCCGAAGCAATCGCTGCTCAATCGCTTCCGCGAGTCGGGCGATGCGGTGCTCATCGCGACCGCGAGCTTCTGGGAGGGCGTCGACGTGCCCGGCCGTGCGCTTCGGTTGGTGATCATCGACAAGCTGCCCTTCGAAGCGCCGAACGAACCGGTCGTCGCCGCGCGCATCCAGCGACTGACGGAACAAGGCCACGAGCCGTTCGCCGATTTCCAGCTGCCCACCGCGGCGCTCGCGTTGAAGCAGGGCTTCGGTCGTTTGATCCGCACGCGGCGCGACACCGGCATCGTCGCGATCCTCGATCGACGGCTCGTTACGCGGAACTACGGACGGCGCTTGATGGAGGCGCTCCCGCCCGCATCGCGGTGTGCGTCGCTCGAGGAATTGGGGCTGTTCTGGGAGTCGGCGCGGAGTTGATGTGGGCTCGCTGGACGGGTTGCAGGCCCGCTACGGTTCGCGAACTCCCGGCGACGCGCGAGATGCTCGATGGCGTCCGCACCGAGCTCATCGAGCGGATCGCGAGCGTCGAGAGCAAGCTGTCGGGTGAAATCTCGAGGGTCGAGACCTCGCTGACGGGCGAAGTCGCGCGAGTCGACAGCAAGCTGACGAGCGGAATGTCGTTACTCTCGGGACAGATGCACGATGTGCGGGCGGAAGTCGCGCGACTCGGGGTCCTCATCGAAGAGCAGAACGCGCGCAATTCGATCGTGTTCGAAGCGATGCGCGCGATGATCGACGGGCAGGATCGATTCGAGACGCGGCTCGATGGGTTCGAGACCGCGTTCCGATCGTTCGCTTCACCGCGCAAGCGCGGCTGACGCCTGCGCGCGTCCTACTGCGCTTGCGCGTACCGCCGCTTCCGCTTCTTCGCCGGCCGCAGATCCTGCTCGAGCGTCACGCGGTACTCGCCCTCGCGATACACCGGCCGCGCGAGATACGCCGCACGGCACGTCGGACAGTCGAACGGGTACTCCGGCCCGCCCTGGCGTTCGTACGGCACCATCAGCGCGGCGCCGCACGCGCACGAATGCTCTTCGACCGAGAGGTACCGCGGCACCTTCATCGTCTCGAGGTCGACGGGTGACATGAAGTGAACATCGCTCGCGCGGCGAATGAACTCGTCGCGTTCGTCCTGCGCCAGCAGTTGCGTGAGCAACTCCGCACGCAGTGCCCCGACCGCCGCACGCACCGATCGCGACCGGCTGCACACCGCTTCGATCGCATCGGCATCGCCGAGTGATTCGACTCGTTGTGCGAACACGCGGACCGCGGTCTTGTCGTGAGGGTCGAGCGAGGCGAGTGCATCGATCAATTCGGCAGCTTGATCGCTCATGCACCGATGATCCGCCCGGCTTCGTTCGCGATGCAACGGCCCGTGTGAACGCACCGTGTCGGCCGCTGGTGCATCCGCGCACACATCGCCCTGCGTCATCGATAGTGCAGCGCGCTATCCCATTCCGACCCTGACCCTGGCCCTGGCCGTAGCCCTGAACCCATCGGGCCGCGATCTCAGTCGTCGGTCACGGGATTCGCCGCGAGCTTCGCGGCTTCGAGCAGCGCGTCACGCACGGGGCCGCGGTACTGCTCGGTCGTTTTCACGAGTGCCTGTGCGGCCGCTTCGACTTCGCTCTTCTGCATCGACTCGGTCGGTAGTTCCGTGCGGAGCACCACGTCGCCGTCGTCATCCAGCGCGAACTTCACCAGCGTGAGATTGCGATTCACCGCCAGCAATCGCCCGAGAAACCCGATCGGAAACTTCCCCGCGCCCCACGGCTTGATCGATTCCGGATCGAAGAACGGGAGAATGGACATGTACATCCACGCCCCGGCGTAGCGCGTCACCAGCTTGATGGTTCCCGCCGTCGACGACGCGATCGTGCAGCGCCAGGTCTTGTCCCCGAGCACCTTGGGCGTGTACCCGAGACCCGAGAGAACCTTCGGCAGATCGGCGCTTGCGAGGACGGACACGCGCGGATCCCACCCCGTTACGCGCACGAGGTCAAGCATTACTCCCGCTGCGTCAGCGCTTGTTCTTCGCGTCGTCGTCGGCGTCGATCGGGTCGGCGTATTCCGCGGCGAGTTTTTCGACCGCGCTGCGCAAGGCAGCATGCGCGATCAGCTTGCGGATCACCGCGAAGAACGCCGGGTCGGCGAGCATCTCCATCGGCGAACGTTCGCGGTCTTTGCCCTTCTTGCGCGGCGGGGGATTGAGCGCGAGCGCGTCCATTGCATCGCAATTGGCCTTGGTGGGAAAGCGCTCGCCCTTCTCCCAGTCGCGCACCAACGCCACTTCGAGCCCCAGCGCTTCGGCGAGTTCCTTCTGGCTGAGACCGGTCGTGCGGCGAACCGCTTTGATGTCGTCGGGCGTCACGGCAGCGCGACGGTAGCAGCATCGCCGCCGGCGCCGGCCGCTGTTCTGGTCCGCGTGGTAGGCTTCGGGAACTTTTCGGCGGCATCGTTGTCGTCCGCCATTCGGAGGATTCCCCGCGCATGCAGGTTCGCACGCAGCTCGCCGTCATCGCTGTCGTCGCCGCCGGATGGGGCGCAGGGAATTACGCCGTGGTGCACCCGGTCGTGAACGACGGCCCCGCCGTCTCGCGCGCATCCCTCGCGCAGCTCGAATCGATGATGGCGCGCGATCACGACAACGTGGTGGCCGCGCGCGCGCTCGCGGAGCGCTACGTCGGACTGAACATGCCGCGACTCGCGGTGGACACGATGGCGCGCGCGAGCACGGCCGTGCAGCAGGACGGCCGGGTGGTGCTGTTCGTTGCGCGCGCGTACGAGGCGCTC